>JALTMC010000136.1:14033-25107 GCA_027005175.1 Myxococcales bacterium | reverse complement strand
GATTATGAAGATCCCATCATCTTCTACAAGATGGGAAACGCTCTGTTGGAGATGGAGGAGTGGGAAGAAGCAGAGCTATGCCTTCGTGATTATCTTGATGACGATGAGACCTTTGGGATTGTTCATTACAAGCTTGGTATCGCTCTATGGGAGCAGGGCAACTATGAAGAGGCAGAAGCCTCTTTTCGAACGGCCATCCAGCTTGAGCCTGACCAGGCAGACTATCATTACAATCTCGGTGTATGTCTTACTCTCAAAGAGCAATGGGAGTCTGCTGAGGAGTCTCTACGAACTTGCTTGACGCTCGACCCGAAAAGTGATGACGCCCATCAGATGCTGTCTCGTGTTCTGGAATCCCAAGAAGCTGCTCTTCAATCACAGGTTGCGCTCAATCCCTCCGATGCAGAGGCTCGGAAACGTTTGGCATCTTCCTTGATCCAACAGGAACGATGGGAGGAGGCGGAGCAACAGTTTCGCGACCTTCTCGAAGTGACACCCGAGCATGTAGAGGCTCGATACAATTTGGGTGTTTCTTTGCTTTGTCAGGAGAAGTGGGGAGAAGCGGAAGGTAACTTTCGACTGTGGGTCAAACAGAACCCACATGATTTTACAGGGCAGCAAAGTCTGGCGCTGTGTTTGCTGGAGCAAGAGCGTTGGGACGAATCAGAAGAGGTCCTGCGAATGGCCTTAACTCTTCGGCCTGACTCTCCCGATGTTCACCAGCATCTGGGGTTAGCTGTGTTGGAGCAGGAGCGATGGGGAGAAGCCGTGGAGTGGCTTGAAGAGACTCTGCGGATGGAGCCAGAGCGTGCGGATGCTTCCTATTATTTGGGTGTGGCTCTGATCAACCAAAAAAGCTGGGAGAAGGCCGAACAACACCTCCTTCATTCTCTCTCTCAAGAGTCTAACGCTCATGACACTCATTATGTACTGGGCCTCTTGTACTGGCGGCAGGGTCGCAAGGAAGAGGCGATGCAAGCTCTAGAAAAGTCCATGGAGATCTTTCCCAGCTATCCCGAAGCAGAGCACGCATGGAATATGCTGCAATCCGGTGCACCCTTTCCCGACCCCGACGAACTCATTCCCCAAGAAACGATCGAAGGCCTTTTGGGTCTCTCTGATCCTCTGCGTGAACCGGAAGAATCACAACATGAATGAAAAAGAATTACGTGCTTATCAGCCCCAACCTGTCGACGCCTCTGCGGTGAAACATATCCATTTGATCGGTGTTGCAGGTACAGGGATGGGTACCTTGGCCGGGATGTTAAAGAAGGCCGGGTACCAGGTTACGGGCTCTGACCAGGCCGTCTATCCCCCAATGAGTGACCAACTGAAAACCTGGGGAATTGAAACGATGGAGGGATTTCGTGCAGAACATCTCAAACCACGCCCTGACTTGGTGATTGTTGGAAACGCCTGTCGTCCTTCCAATCCCGAAGCCCAGGCAGCGATTCGCTCTGGAATTCCATGTACCTCAATGCCACGGGCCATTCATGATCTCTTTCTCAAAGAGCGCGATGTTGTTGTTGTTGCTGGAACTCATGGGAAAACAACCACAACCACAATGGTTGGGTGGTTGCTACAATCAGCTGGCCTAGAACCGGGTGTCTTGGTCGGGGGGATTAGTGCAAACTTTGAGGGCTCTTTTCAATTGCCGAAAGACAAATACTTTGTGATCGAAGGTGACGAGTATGACTCCGCACTCTTTGACAAAGTTCCCAAGTTTGTTCACTACGCCCCGAAATATGCCATCCTCACCTCTGTGGAGTTTGACCACGCTGATATCTATCCCGACATTCACGCCGTCCAACAGGCTTTTTTGCGTTTGATGGAGATCGTACCCGGCGATGGGACGTTATGGGTGAGTGGACACTACCCTCGCGCTCTTGAAGTGGCAGAGAAAACACAGGCTTCTGTTCTGACCTATGGTCTCTCTCCTCGCTTTGATTTGCACGCCGAAAATCTACAGTGGAATGAGGAGGGGATCGCGTTTAACCTCTTCCTCAAAGACCGAAGCGTTGGGCGATTCTTTCTTCCCATGTTCGGTGAGTTTAATGTTCTCAATGCGGTGGCTGCGATTGGTGTTGCACTGCAACTCGATATCCCTGTGCCCCAAATTCAAGAAGCTCTTACCACATTTCGTGGTATTAAACGCCGTCAGGAGATCTATGCCAGAATTCACAAGCTGGTGTTGATCGATGATTTTGCTCATCATCCCACTGCCATTCAAGGGACAACCGAGGCCATTCGCAAACAGTTTCCGAAACCACGTCGGTTGTGGGGCGTCTTTGAGCCTCGAAGCAATACGGCCCGACGCCACTTCTTTCAAGAACTGTTGCCACAGAGCTTTGATGCATGTGATCGAGTTGTCCTTTGTGAACCTTTTCATTCAGACAAAATGGCAGAGGACGAAAAACTTAATATGGATAAGGTTCTTGCGATCTTGAAAGAAAAGGAAATCGACGCCGTTGTATGTCCTCACGCTCAGGCTATTGCTGCTTATATTACAGCGAAGGCTCGTCCTGATGACGTGATTGTTGTGATGTCAAATGGTGGATTTGGTGGCCTCTTGCCGATGTTACGTGACTCTCTCAAAGCTCGTTTCTCACCCGCTCCCGTCGTCTTTTCTTCCGAAACAGAAAATGAATAGAAGAATGATTGAGGTTTCAGGAAAAAGAGCCGTTCCTAAGGAGTAGGAGCGACTCTTTTTCCTGGAGCGATGATGAATTATTCAAAACCACATCTTGTGATTCCCGTTCCTGGAGCGGGGTTTACCAATCCTGCTGTTCGAGAATTGATGAATGACAAGCAGTTGATGTTATTGGGCTATGTCGATGGGTACAACAGCTTGGCAGCCCTGGCTACATTAATAGAGAGTTCCCTCTCCGAAACCATTGACATGATAGATCGATTACTGGTTCTCGATGTGATTCGTATCTTACACCGTTCAGAAAATCGTTCTGCACTTGCGCCACCTGCGGCTCCTGGGCTTGTGTCTTCTGCGGCTCCTGGGCTTGTGTCTTCTGCGGTCAATCCTTCCAACTTAAAACCCCAAGCAGAGCCGATGACACTGTTTGGGTTTGAGTCTGCTGAAAATTGTACCATGTTTGAGCCTATTGAAGATGGGGTCATTATAGGAACACTTCTTCCACCAGAACAGCAAGACGAGGATGGCCCTTTTATCCAAGGTCCTGATGTTGCACCATGGACGTACTCTCATGTTCCCCAAGGGGAGCCTCAACGCTCCCTGGCGATGTTATTGTCTTCTGAACCTGCTGAACCTACGGTAAGTACTTGGCCCGAGCTTGAATCCGCTCGCGGCTCCACTCCGATTCCGGACAAGACAAGACGACCTCCTCAGTTTCATAAAACCGATTTCTTTGATGATCCTTCGTCACAATCTGCTTTACTCCTGCAAGGTGATTTTTTTGATGATGCTTTGTCTGATGGCTCAGACAAAGCTACAGTGTGGAGTCGGAATCAAGCGGAGCAAGGCACCCCAGATACCCCACATGAGTCTTGGGGTTACGGGACCAAAGAGGTTGTTAAAGAACACTGTTGGGGGCGTGTTCCGAGTTCGACGCAGCGACGGGGCCGACCCTTGGGCTCTGATGAGACAGTCACAAACCTCGCCTCAGAGCCTCCCTCAGCGGAGCATACACTCTCCAATCCCAGGAGGACGATCCGGACCTCGTCCAGTATCGATGCCGGTCATGAGGTGGCCGATACAAATGACTGGCCGATATGCCCCGATTTCATGGAGGTCTCAACAGGACCTGAGGAGCAAATCCAACAGGGGCAGGCTGAAACGATAGTCCAACATGTTACCCGCCTCAATCATTCGTCTCGTGGATTGGATGCTCTGTTGCGTCGAAAGCAGCAAGCCAGCCAACAGGGGGCGGGTGGTTCAGACACTCGTAGAGTCCGACATAACTCCTTGTCTACCAATCTCTCTCCGCCTTCTCCCAACCCTCACTCTCTAGCCGGTCTCAGCCATGTGGACAACCACACCGTTAATATCCGCCGTAAAAAGTAATCCAGATGACAATCTGATATACAGCCAGGATGATGTCATGGTATCATCCTGGTTAATATCCGTCGTAAAAAGTAATCCAGATGACAATGACTCTCTTTCTTGAGCATGTGGGTACAAACCTTTTCTTGAGCATGTGGGTACAAGCCTTTTTTTGAGCATGTGGGGGCAAGCCTTTTTTTGAGCATGTGGGGGCAAGCCTTTTTTTGAGCATGTGGGGGCAAGAAGCGAGAGAACAGAACGGTTAAGCTTCGATGAGATCGGGGTCTAGTGCAGTGGCAAAGGAGGGGTCTTTTTCCAGATCTTTGCGTACCTTCTGTATGGCAATGCGTAGCTCTTCTGCTGATTGAGGGCGCTTGTTGGGGTCTGCATACAAACACCACAAGAGTATCTCCTCTAGGGCAGGGGGAAACTCTCGTAAGTAGCTGGGAGGTGGAGGCAGACTTTCCCGAGAGAGTCCTTCAAACGCTGGCCTACAAGTTGCGATTTCATACAACGTTGCTCCGACAGCAAAGAGGTCGCTGCGATGGTCCACTCCTCGACCTTTCATCTGCTCTGGAGCCATATAGCGGGGAGTTCCTGCGATAAAAGTACTCTCCACTTTTTCACTGCGACTCCCCTGTCGTGCGATTCCAAAATCCATCAACTTGATGAAACTTTGTGATGTATACATAATATTTGCTGGCTTGATGTCACGGTGAACAAAGTCGTACGAGTGGGCAAAGGCTAGAGCTTTGAGCAACCCATCAGCAACTTGAAAGAAGGATAGCAATGTGAATCCCTCATTGTCTGTATATTCCAACAATTCCTCAAGGGTCGCTCCATCAACCAACTCCATACAAATAAAAGGGCGATGGCTAAGAATTCCATAATCATAAATGGTAACAATATTCGGATGATTCAAGGTTGCTGCTGCTTTGGCCTCTTGCTCAAAGAGCAATAACTCTTCCTCAGACTGGGCAAGAGATTTGGGTAGTAGCTTTAATGCAACATCGCGCTCTAGTCTTTGATCAAAAGCCTTGTGAACGGTTGCCATACCCCCTTCTCCGATTTGCTTACCTAGCGTGTATCGCTGGTTCTCCTCGTGTACCTTCAAGTTGGTATTTGAATAGGAGTGTGGCTTTAGGGTGGAAACCCTACTCGATTGCACCTTACGATGCCTTGGTGTCTGTATGGAGGGAAGGGACCTTTGTGAAATTAATGGTAGCTCATAGCTCAATGATAGCGCAGGCTTTGCAAGCGATCGCTGCTCTTTTGTGCTCGGAGGCCTTTGTGACATCTGTGGCACTTGTGGGACTTCATCAAAGAAAAAGGGAGCCGTCGGTAAAGGAGCTATCGATGGAGCCGACGCCGGAGAACATGCTGGGGTTTTTGGTGAGAGCAATGACGTTGATATCGGGGCAAGGGACTGTGCTGACGCTAGAGGGCTCTTCGGGAACTCAGACGACAGTGCCTGGACAGAATGGGAAGGTGCTAACGGAGCCGAAGCCAAGGAAGAAGATTGAGCCGAAGCGAGTGAAGGAGATTGTGCCGAAGCGAGTGAAGAGGGCTGAGCCGAAGGAGAAAGGAGCGACTGTGCTGAAGCGAGTGAAGAGGACTGAGCCGAAGCGAGTGAAGAAGATTGAGCCGAAGCGAGTGAAGAAGATTGAGCCGAAGCCAAGGGAGGAGATTGTGCTGAAGCGAGTGAAGAGGGCTGAGTTGAAGTGGCTCTTTGTGGGGGCCTTACTTGATTGGAGTTAGGATGGGATTGCTTTTGTAACTCTTCTTTGAGTTGCGAGGCTTTTTCATGCTGCTGGGAGATCTCATAGAGTCGAATGGCGTGTTGATGATTGCCTGCCTTTTCAAAATGAGAGGCCGCTTTCTGCGCAAAATGCTGCATTCTTTGCATGGATTGTTGTTGTGCTTGAGGGCTTTTGGGGGCTTCTGATAGCAAGGCCTTTTCCCACATTCGGCCCAGTTGTTCGTCCTGATTGTGGTTGCTAGCGTCTTGCTCCATCAACTCAGCCGCCTGCTCGTAATTGCCTCCTTTGGCATGCATCTGGCTTGCTTTGCTCGGCTGCTTGAGCTGCATGTATAAGTCTGCTGCTCGCTCGAAATTCTTTGCTTTCTCCGCCATTCTCGCAGCTTGGTCGAGACAGCCCATCTTTTCCGCTATGCTCGAAGCCTCTTCATAACATCGACACTTTTGGTATAGATTTAATGCTTCCTTAAAGTTTCCATGCTGTGCTTGTAAGGCAGCCGCTTCTTTAAAGCTTCCCTGACTTACCCACTCTCTTACTTGTCTGATATAGGAGGGCTCAGGAAGGCTTTTCCCTTTTCCTCGCTTTTGCCGCACGAGCAACACCACGGCAAAAAATCCGCCCAACAACAGAAGTAATGTTGGTGTCGCCAGTATCGATTCCACTACACTGTGCCTCTTTGGTCGCTTTCTTTGGTCGCTCTCAAAAACCATACAACAAGATAGAGATTCCAAATATCGATCTCTCCTCTCACTATCATCTTCTATACGGACTTTTTTAGAAGTTCTTTGATCGTTTCAGCCTCTTTTGTAAGCTTTTTTTAAGAATTTTTCTCTTTGTTGCTTGCGTCGGACCATTCTTCTTTGTGTTTGTTTCCGCTTGTGTCACGCTTTGTCATAGGTGGGCTTTATCTTGTTGGTGTGTTTGGAACTCTACTATCTATCCTTTTCGGACCACCCGAACAGACCACTTGTTCGAGAATGTTATGCCAGTCCAAAGAGTCGCAGGGATCTGGTCGATTACGGATTTTTTTACCTGAAATATCGGTTCTTCTGGATCAATCGTATATTCTGCTTGAAGCACACAGTCTCCTACTGGGAGCGGGAAAACATGAGAGGTCGCTCCATCTTGGGACCAAAGCCCCGAGTTCAAGAGTGACTTCTCTTCCAACACATCACCCGGTGGAAGTTTGGTGAGTTCAAGCATCTTGTACATACTCGATGGCACGGGATATAGATCCCAGGTGTGCCTCGAACCTTGCCACTGGTTGCGAACTCGTACAAAGTTGAGAGAATATAACGGGGAACGCCCGGTTCCGTTTTGGAAGGAGCTTGTTGAGCGAACTAAAATGGGTTGTTCGCTGCAATTCTCTATGGCCAAGTGGAACCAGACATCTTGTCCCCAACGGTACTCGATCTGATCGGTCCAGATCTGAATCCGAAGCCCTGATCGTTCGGGACCCCACGGGATTTCAAGGGTACCCATTGCTTACATCTTCTCGATGGTTTCGATGCCCATCAGGTGGAGCCCGCGTTGAAGTACGGCCTGAACAGCGCGGCCAAGCGTGAGGCGGGCCGTTCTTAAATGGGGTTCGGAGTCTTTGATCCGGTGGCTTGGGTCTTGGTACAGGGAAGCAAAGGACTTGGCCAGACGGAATAAGTAACGAGCCAGTAGAGAGGGTGCGATCTTGTTTGCGGCGTCACGTACAACGTGGGGGAATTGGACGAGCTGTTGTGCCACCGCCAATTCGAGATCGGTACCCAAGGTGTTGAGGACCTCATCTGACAAGTCCACCTCAACACCCGGGATTTTGGAGGCGATGGAGTTTACACGGGCATAACCGTATAGACAATAAGGACCGGTTTCACCTTCAAATGCGATAGATTGCTCTGGGTCAAAACGCATTCGCGTGGCAGGTGTAAACTTGAGGATAAAGTACTTTAACCCCGCTTGGCCGATCTTCTCTGCACGATCGAGGATCTCTTCATCTGATAAGTCTGACTCAAACTCTTTGATCTTCTTGATGGCGAGCTCCTGCAGCTCATTCATCAGGTTGTCTGCATCAACAACTGTGCCTTCACGGGACTTCATTCGCCCATGTGGTAGGTCCACCATACCGTAAGAGAGATGATGACAACGATCTCCAAAGGACTCTTTGACAAGGTTGAGCATGCCAAAGAGTAACTCGAAGTGATAGTTTTGTTCATCTGCGACAACATAAACCATGCGCTGCGGATCGAACTTTTCGAGGCGGCGCATCGCTGTGCCTAGATCTTGGGTCATATACAAACTTGTACCATCAGGACGCAGCAGGATCTTTTGTCCTTCTTTCCCCAGTTGGGTCAGGTCACAGGCCACTGCGCCGTCGTCACGACGTAGGAAGATCCCCTTCTCTAGTCCTTGCTCTACAACCCCTTTCCCCAAAACATACGTTTCACTTTCGTAGTCTACCCAGTCAAAGGAAATACCGAGTCTTCCGTAGGTTTCATCAAATCCTTCGTAGACCCAGTTGTTCATGGTAGACCACAACGCATGAGTTTCCTGGTCTTGTTCTTCCCATAGGCGAAGCATCTCTTTGGCCTCTGCACCCAACTTCGATTGGGTGTTGAAGTACTCGTCTTTTTCGATCTCCTCTTCAGGGTTTTCTTTCCGATATGTGGCAAACTCTTCATTGAACTTTTTGTCGAAGAGGACATAGTAGTCGCCAACAAAGAAGTCGCCTTTGCGACCCGTGGAAGCTGGAGTTGCACCTTCCCCCCAACGCTTGTAGGCCAGCATCGACTTGCAGATATGAATGCCACGATCGTTGATGATGTTTGTACGAACAACCTTGTAGCCAACAGCCTCCCATAGATTGGACATGACCAAACCCAGGATATTGTTGCGTACATGACCGAGGTGCTGAGGCTTATTCGTGTTGGGACCCGAGAACTCGATCAACAGGGTTTGACCGTCGTAATCGTTGGTGGTTCCAAGCTTTTCTCCCGCAGTCAGGGCCTCACGAATACCTTCTCGGAGCAGCAGAGCTTTCTCAAAACGAAGATTGACAAATCCATTGGTTGCCTCTGCGCTGCCGATACCATCAGAGATGGGAACTGCGGCGGCGATCTCTTCTGCGATAATCTTGGGGTTTTTTCGCAACACACGTGAATAGGGGTGACAAGGAAGACTCAGATCCCCCATAGAGCTGTCTTTGGGTGGCTGGAGTCGGATCTCTTCCACTTCCTCCAAGCCTGTCGCGTTTAATGCAACACGCATTGCTGCTTCTACTCGTTGATGCAAACGCTCAATCAACCATGCTGACATTTTATGTTCTCCGTTTTGCATTGTGCAGATTCTGCACAATCGTATGGTATCGTTACTTTGATGTGAGACTTGGGATTTCTCCAAATGGAACCAACACCCTGCTGTGAGCAGTAAATCCTGGCACCTGCCGTGAGCAGCAAATCCTGGCACCTGCTGTGAGCAGCAAACCCTGGGACCTGCTGTGAGGTTGAAGCAAGTGGGTAGCCTTTGCTTCTTTCTTGCATCGGCTGAGGCTTTGCTCGCTCTCGCGACGACATGAATCGTCTGAGGTTTTGCTCGCTCTCGCGACGACATGAATCGTCGGGGGCAAGGGAATCACCTTCTTTCCTGTTACGTTTGCAACTGTAGTCCGTTCGACGTCTTGTGCAACGAGGTTACACATATACTCATAGAGGCATGGATTTTCAAGCTCATTCGGAGGTTCTATATGCAAAATTTGGTACTTCGACCCGCCACCCCACAAGATGAGCCTTCTGTGAGGGTGCTGGTTCAATCTGTCCTTGATGAGTATGGATTGGGCTTCGATCCTACCGAAATCGATGCTGATTTAGAAGATCTTGAGGCACACTACAGAAAGAGAGGAGGGCGCTTTGATGTACTTGTGAATGCCGACGCAAAGATCGTTGGCTGCGTAGGGCTCTTTCCTCTTGTGCAAGGAGTGTGTGAACTGCGAAAAATGTATCTTCTACCTGAAGTAAGGGGGCTTGGATGGGGCAAGAAGATGTTGGAGTTCTCACTGCAACAGGCACGCCTTCTTGGATTTCAGCGATTGACCTTGGAGACAGATTCCGTACTCAAAGAGGCCACACAGTTGTACACGCGCTACGGTTTTCAGCCTTATCTGTCCAATCACTTATGCTGCCGTTGTGATACGGCACTTGAACTATGGCTGTAGAGAGCCGTTCTTGTTCTCGGTTGCGGAGTTGTCAAGCTGTATTTCTTGCGATGATGGAGAGCTGCTCTTCACGTTTGTCTCTTCTTGACCTTCATGAACAACCTTGTTACAAGGTTGCTTTCGATGGTGTTTGTATGCACCAGTAGAGCAGCTTTTTCCGATAAGGAGTGTCTCCCATTATGGTCGATATACCATCCACTCAACATGAAGTTATAGAGCATGGTGAGATCAATTTGCGCAAAATCTTAACTCAGTTTGCCATTGGTCTGCTGTTACTCATGATTGTTCTGGGCTTGGTGGGCTACTTCTATCGTCAACCTCTGCTCAATTTAAGCAAAGTATTTGTGACACAATTTGGGGTTTACGGTGTCGCTCTCGGCTTCTTTATCCCTGATGCTTTTACGATCCCTTTTCCCAACGATACGTTCACTTTTCTTGGTCTGCAAGGAGGTCTGGGCTTCTGGACCTGTGTTCTTTGGGGTAGCATTGGGAGCTTACTCGGTGGCACCACGGGCTATTGGATCGGACGCCTGCTGGGAACCCGACAGTGGATGATTCACTTCTTTCACGGTCGTGGGGCTGAAGCTTACGCCATCACATATCGATATGGCTTTATCGCACTTGCGATTGCTGCTTTTACACCCATCCCTTACTCGATTGTTTGCTGGGCTTGTGGTGCTGTCAATCTTAAGTTTCGCTACTTTCTTCTTATCTCATTACTTCGCATCCCCCGCGTCGCCCTCTTCCTCTGGTTTATTCAGGCTGGCTTTATCGCCATGGGGCCTGTGACGTAGCCAGAGTTGTTCTCGTTTTGACAAAGGCAGGATTGGGTTATGCATAAGAAAGAGTTACATCGTTCTACGAGTCATGGATTCATCAAATGTAGCTCCTGGTTACTGACGGGGCTTTTGTTCTTTGGTGCTCTCTCAGGTTGTGGCTTGGAGGTGTTGTTTATGGGGTTGCCTTCAGGAGGAACTCATGTGGCTCCAAAGCCTGAAGAGATCACAAAGCTTGAAGGCAAGGCCGACGGTCTTGCTGGGGCAGATATTGTCCTGAAAGCAGGTCAGGTTGTTGTGGTCTCTGGCAAGACAGATGCACACG
>JALTMC010000136.1:2061-14023 GCA_027005175.1 Myxococcales bacterium | reverse complement strand
CTCTCTCGAACTTCCAAAAGGCACGGATTTCTCAAACCTGATCCTGGAAGTGACCAAAGGCAGTGTTGTACAATGGGCGATCATCCCGCGTATCCCGAAAGGTAAAGTGACACAAAGTGGTACGATCCATGGGAAGAGCACCACCGTAGCTCTCTTGTTGCAAGCTGTCCTCAGCGCACAGGGGTTGGAGCTGTTTAATTATCCATCGGATGGTGTGAAGGCGGCTGTACAACGTCTGACGGGTGATATTGAGCAAAAAGAATCGATGAAAAAGCTGCTTGCGATGATAGAGAAGATCACAGCGGCAGCACAATCTCTCTCTGGTTCTCCTGTGTTGCGGGCACCTCACATTAAGACCACCAGTACTCATACGTTTGAAGTGGTTCAGAGCGCATTGAATGCCAAAGACATCGATTACTGTACAACAGCCGAGAGCAAAGGTTGTAAAGATGGCTCTGAGGGGACAACAGCACCCTTTGATGCGGCTTTGCTTGCTGCGATTCAGCCTACGGAGTTCAAGCTACCGATCTGCTCCTTTCAGGACATGATTCGGGTGGTCATCACCGTAACCATCGATCCCAACAAAGCCAAAAGTGGAAACTGTACGACAGTTAAACAGTTCAAGCATGCCAAGCGGTATGGCGGAACTTCCTGCGAAAAGTGCAAGGTGTTTCTCACAGGCGGTGTGCACAAAGATTCAGGTTTTACAGACCAGAAAATTGCGCAACAATTAAGCAACTGGGAGCCCAATCGGCTCGCTATGTTTGATGATGGAACGAACGGTGACCTTGTCGCCAAAGATGGGATCTGGACCCTGACAATGACCTTGCCTGCACCTCAAGCGACCGGTAAGACTTGTTTCACTCACAACGATTGCGACAAAGGTCAATCTTGTTGGAAGAAGAAATGCTTTAAAGTGCTTCGCCTCGGTTACAAGTACACTTATGGTCTCCATGGTGATGTCTGGGGGGGGACAGAAGAGTTTCCCGGCAACCAACGTTTGCTCGAAATCGTAGACCAGAATGGCGATGGATTTGTCGCTCGTCACGACGTCTTTGCCGATGAAACCGCCAACAAAGACAAGGTGAACACGCTTAAAAAGAAAGGTGCTACAGGTCTTGTCTGTTTTGTGACTCCACCCAAGGACCAATGCTCAGGCGATAACCCTGCCCAGTTTCACCCAGATTGTGGCTGCAAAACCGACCAAGATGGTGATGGCATTCCCGATACACGTGAGAATTCTTGGGACTTCGACAACGACTGCAAACCCGATGGCTTTCGCGTCTATGCCAACGTACAGCCTCTTACAAAATCCTGCGGGTATTAATCACCCAGAGTGGTGCTGACCTCTTCCGGGAATCGATAGAACACCGCGAACGAAGCGAGACTGCGAAGAACTATCCCTTGGTTGCTGTGACGAGGAAGACGGGGTACTCCTTTTCTTCTTTCTTTATGGTGTGGGCTGTTACAAATCGGATGTTCTCAAATCCATTATTTTCTAAAATGGTTTGAAACGCATCGCGTTCAAATCCAAAATGAAAGACACCTTCGATATCTTCTGGATGAAAGCTTCCGTCTTCTTTATCGAGGTCGGCTAAGGCGACCATCGCGCCGGGTTTTAAATGTTCGGAAAAGGTGTGCACGAGCTTCTGTGTATCTTCAACGTGGTGCATTGCCATGGCACTCATGATCAAATCAAACTGTGTATGGATGGGCTTCTCTGTGATGTCTTGGCAGATCGTTTCAACCTTTCCCTTCAGTTCTGGCTTTTCCGCAAGTTTGTCCAACATCGCTTGTGAGATGTCAACCGCTACAACGTTATGCACCAAAGGTGCGACATAGGAACTGATCAAGCCCGTTCCTGCGCCGAAATCCATCACATCCATCTTCTCATGAAAAGAGAGCTGTTGGAGGAGAGAGCCTCCAATCGCTGAAGATAACTCTTTCACTAAATCATTCACATCCCAATCTTGCGCCTTTTCACGAAACAAATCTGACATGCAAATATCTCCTCTTTCTCATTTCTTGCCACAACAAAAACAGATATGACATATATCACATCCATGGCAAACCCACACAACCCCATCATACAGGCTACGTCAACTATCGGGTACGACATGGTTTTCCACACAACTCTATCATGCAGGCTACGTCAACAGTCGGGTACGACATGGTTTTGTGGTTGTTACCGTGTCGCCTCTTGTTGGGATGATCGGGAGAGGCTCTTGTCTATTGGGTGCGACGTTGTTTTGTGGTTGTTACCGTGTCGCCTCTTGTTGTTTGATTCGTTGGGATGATCGAGGGAGACACTTGTTTTCTTTCACGGATTTAGTATAACTATCCTTGAAATCCAGTCGCCATGTTCGCTTTGTATGCGAAGCAAAGGTTGATTTGGCAAGATAATGGGTTTGGAACCATTGGCTTGTGTGAAGGTTGCCTGCTGGTGCTGAGGATTGTTTCTTGGATTTTGTTTGTGTGTTTCCTCTTGTGTTGGATGACAACTATCCGAGGTTGGAGTGTAGGAATATGTTTCACAGTTTTCGTTGGTCTCTGCTTTTTTGCTTTGTTACTGTATTGTGGCTCTTTGGTGCTTGTTCTGGGAAGGGTACGAATCCGGAAGGAACCAAAGCCGACGGTGGCACTACCAACACCAACAAGGATGGTGGTGGTTCTGAGAATGACAACAACACTCAGCCCCCGGAACGTCGTCTACCTCCGGGTGATTCTAGCGGGAATGGGAAGTGGCCTCCGCCTTCAGGGATGGCCGGGCTGGAGTTTTCTTTGGATGACTCTGCCAACAAAACGTACAAAGAAGGGCAGCTCTTTTGGAATGGCTCTTTTGTCTATCAAAAGTCAAAGAATACAGTCACATTCTCTAGCGCATGGCAGCCTACAGATGGACCCTTCCCGCCGCTATACGACGATGGACCGATCGACAAAGGAGGTCACGAGCCTGTGGGCTCCAAGGCAGGGGATCATATCTGGGGTGTCGCCGTTTATGTGAAGCCCGATCCAAAACAGGATCTAGAGTTTGAGTATGGTGTGATCAACGACAATAACCACTGGCTCTGGGAAGGAACCAACGGCTTGGTTGTGGTCAAGAAGGGTTCCACAGATGTGGTTAAAGCCAAAGGCATCAAGCTTCCTTCACACGGCAATATCGATATCAAGATTACGCTCGATCTGTCGAAGTTGCAGAAGGATTACGCTGTCGATGACCCCAAAAATCCACCCTTGATCTTTTTGAAAGGAACCATGACCAACTGGGCTCATGTTCAGGTTCAGGATAAAGGCAAGCGTGGTGATGATAAGGCGGGTGATGGTATTCTCACCTTTGTTCAGAAGCAAAACCTCGATTACAGCCCACACTTTGGGTTGCTACAGTACAAGCGTCATGTTCAATTTGTATATCAATTTACGTCCATCTCGGGTCGAGAGTACAAAGATGCGGATGACAATGCGTTGGCTGATGGTGTTCAAGCCTGGGCTGACTGCAACAGTGATGGCAAGTTTACCGATGATGAAAAACAAAAAATCATCTGGGAGAAAGACAGTCGTGGTGCTGTAAAGAACACAACGATTGTGGTGTGTGAAGGCAAAGAGCCTCCCTGTAGCAAAGCGGATTGTGCTCAAAAACGTTGCAGCGACAAGCCTGTTTGCAAGGGTTGTAGCACGACTTCTGACTGTGCCACCAACGAAACATGTGACAAGGTGTCGGGCAAGTGTCAGCCCAAAGGAGCTTCATGCACCAAGGCTGATTGTGGTGAAGCACGTTGCAAAAGTGATCCTGTGTGCCAATGTAAGGTTGCCGCCGATTGCAAAACGGGCGAGATTTGCAACACTCAAACAGGGATTTGTGAAGCGGATAACAAATGCAAGTCGAATACGGATTGTGACAAAGACGAGACCTGTGACAAAGCGACAGGGCGATGTCTCTCGAAAGCTTGTACAGCGAACGATTGTAAACTGGCTCGTTGCAAAAATGATCCGGTGTGTGCGAACTCTGGACAAGGACCTGTCGTGTACTTTCTTCAGCCTGCTACGGGCTCTACATCAGGTGGTACCGTTGTCACGGTTTTTGGCGACCGATTTAAGCAAGGTGCGAAGATTGAGTTTGGTGGCAATGCTGCGACCAACATTAAGTTTGTATCAGCGAAAGAGTTGACCTGTACAACTCCCGCAGGAGGCGCGGGCTCTGTGGATGTCTCGGTGATTAATCCGGACGGCAAACGGAACACATTCCCCCAAGGTTTCAAATATGGCGGAAGCTTCAGCGGTAAGAGGGTTGACTGGTGTAAGATTCAATGGCCCAATAAGATCCCCGACAAAGCCAACAACGTACCTGCTGCCAAAGCGGGTCAACCCAGTCCGGTTATTTATGGCTGGGTGTACAAGAAAGGATCGACGGATACTGCCGGTCAGGGGCCGGGCATTACCGCACAAGTTGGAATTGGTCCAGTGGGCACAAATCCCTCTGTGAATCAAAGCTGGAAGTGGTTTCCCGCAACCTATCTTGGCGACAAAGCTGGACCCGGCAACCCCACCTCCAACGATGAGTACAAGGGTACTGTCACTGCTCCTTCTGCGGGAACGTACGATTACGCCTATCGCTTCAGCGCAGACGGCAAGACCTATCGCTACTGCAATCCCGGTAATGGAAACGATGACAAATCCCCGTATGATACCAACAAAGCTCCGAAACTAACGGCACAATAGGAAGAATAACAGATGATGCGAGATCTCACCCGAACGTTCCGACAGCAGCCGTCTGTTTCTGTTGTTGGTGCATTGTTTCTGGTCTTCTTTCTGCTTTGGATAGGGGCAACAGCTTGTACGGATGGCTTTGTCTTGCCAGAAGACTCCAGCAACGATGGGGGCACTGTTGGCACAGACAATGGCAAACCCACCGACAACCGAACCACGCCTCCTCCAGACCGGCGTGCTGTTGGCAATGACAGCAAACAGGATGACCGTGCGGTAGCACCTGATGATTCCCATCCAAAAGATGACACAAAACCTCCCTCGGAGCGTGACACTCCGAAGGAGAGTCCGCCCAAAGAGCCGGAGCCACCAAAACCTTTGGAGGTTGTGTCGGCGTTTAGCCGCGATGGCCGAAATGTTACAGTTCGTTTGAATCAAGCTGTGGCGACAGATGCAAAACAAAGCAGCTTCCGCACGGTTCCGCCTTTGAAAATCATTGGAATCAAGGTGGAGAGGGAGTTCGTGCATCTCACGATCGATCCCAACAGCAATATCGATGGAAGCACCCTGTATACGGTGTGGGTGAGCCATCTGAAGTCTGCACGAAATACAGATATTAGTCGTTCTGCCAATAACTCTATTATTAAGCGAACGTTGTATGTCGCAATCGTCTGGCATCAACACCAGCCGATGTATTTGGACCCATTGAAAAATGAGCTGCTAGGGCCGTGGGTACGAAAACATGCGACCAAAGATTATTACGATATGGCAGCTGTCGTGGAGCCTTACAAAGATGTTCACTACACGATCAATCTAACACCTGTGTTGTTGATTCAACTGCAAAAGTATATCGACCATATGGGGCCGTATTACGATGCCAAAACCAACCGTATGAAGGCCAAGGCATTTTTGGCGAAGTTTGCTCGTAAAACAGACCCTTGGATCGACTTGCTTCTCACACCGACGCCTGATCCTGCGACCTTATCCAAAGGACAAAAGGGGTGGTTTTACGATGACCCCTGGTCAACGGTGTCAACGTCTCCTCAGATTATGTCTTTCTTTCCAGAGTACGAGCGGTTGCGTGATAAAAACCGCGCACAATACACCAAAGACGATCTGTTGAAGCTCAAATTCTATTTTGAGATCGCATGGTTTGACCCCAGCTTCTTGAATGGTCCGGTGAAGATGCCGGATGGTTCTGTGGTAGACCTCTCGGATGTGATGGAGAATCGCGGTGGTAAATTCTATGCCAAGGTTCCCATCACGGAAGACCTTTGCAACCGGCTCGTTGCCGAAAGCTACAAGGTTATGAAGAATACGGTGGCGATTCATAAAAAGCTGATCTACAACCCGCGCACCCAGACCGGTCAGATTGAGATTATTACCACACCATTCTTTCATCCGATCTTGCCGCTGATTTATGATACGAACCTGGCAAAAAAGACTCCTTTTGTGGATGACATCAAGCTACCCCCTGCTCCCTTTCAATATCCTTTGGATGCAAACGCACATGTTGCAAAAGCGAAGTTCCTCTACACGCAAATGTTTGGTTTTCCGCCACAAGGGATGTGGCCCGGGGAGGGCTCTGTCGCTGAGGAAGTGGTGGACCTGTTTGTGAAAAATGGTGTTCGCTGGATCGCGACAGGTGAGGATAACCTCAAACGATCCCAGCCCCAAAATCAGCCGATCTATTATCCCTATATGGTCGATAGCGACACGGTTAAGGGGGACGGTGGCAACACCAAAGATGAGCTGATGATCCTGTTTCGCGACAACAAGATCTCTGACCTGATTGGCTTTGGTATTCAGTCTCTCACAGGAGAGGATGCGGCCAATCGCCTGCTCTCTGCGATCTTAAAAGTCGCTCCACGCTTTGGTGAAAAAGACCGTCTGCTCACGATTATCCTCGACGGTGAAAATGCCTGGGAGAATTTCACCCAAGACCATGATGCCGTCAACTTTTTTAAGCGATTGTATGCAAAACTCAATAACTCATTTCGAATTGGTGAGATTATCACGGTCACACCGACGGAATATATTGATGGTAACTCCAAACGCAATGTTCCTGCTCATCCTGTGAAGGCATTACGTGAGTTAGAGCCCCTCAATGCAGGCTCCTGGATCGACGGAACTTTCCGTGTTTGGATTGGTGAAAATGAAGAGACTTGTGGTTGGAATTACTTGTTGCGTACTCGTCGTGATTTGGAGAGCGTACGAGATAAAGTTCCCCGACCGAACCCATTGGCACCTGCACCACCTCTGAATCATCCGTTGTACAATGCGTATCGGGCCTGGGAATCGATGTATGCTGCACAAGGCTCCGACTGGTTTTGGTGGTTTGGCGATGATATGACAACTCCCGCCAACGATGATAGCGGATTTGACCTTGTCTTTCGCTCCCTTCTTGCGGCAGTTTACGAGTTTGCCAACAAGTCGGGTGCCAATCTGAAGTTACCCACCTTCAAACCGTGTGTACAACCCAAGCCCAAGCCTGTCCCCAACACTCCTTGTGTAACATGTCCCAAGATGGATGGTAAGTTTGTTCCCGATCCAACCGAGTGGACCACAGATGGTGGCTTCCTCAAGGATGATGACTCAGCCGATCCAAACAAACCCGACGCCAACGATGACCTCGCTGCCTCTTATGTGTCTTTTGATACGACACATCTCTTTATTGGCTTGCTATCGAACGAAGACTTGAGTGCCAAGCGCAACAGCAACTATCAGTTTGCGATTTACTTCAGCCACCGCAACATCCTCGATAAAGCTCTTGGCAAAGTGAAAGACGATAAGCCTGTCAACAAGAAAACACCAGGTGGTATCGATATCGAGATGAAGACAGGCGGTGCCGCTCGTCGTTTGTTGGTTGATTTCCAGGGCTCCAAAGTGGTGGCCAAAATTCAAAAGGCCAATGGCAGCGGCGGTTGGTCCGATCAGGCCGGGAGCAATGTCAACGTGGGTGGACCCGTTTCTGGCGGTAAACTTTTGGAGCTTGCAATCCCCTGGAAAGACCTGAACTTGACAGTCAAAACAGGAAACATCGATCCTCTTGAAATCCTGATTATCGTGATCGACAACAACAAAGAGATCGATCGCGCTCCTAACTTTGGCTCTTTCACTGTTTTTGAAGATGCTTCAGATGCTGTTTTTGTCACCTTTGAAGTTGATGTCTCGGGCAACATCCATAAGTATGGTAACTGTTGCAAAGAGATCCCCAAACCCAAAGGAAAAGCCAGTGTCTTTATTGTTGGGAATCATCGAAAGCTTGGAATGGTGGGTGTCGATGCACAAGGCAAGCCTGTGTGGATCCCTAACAAGATCCAGCTAACCCAAGATACCAAAAATCCAAACATCTGGAAGTATACTGTGGGTCTCCCCAACGGTATGAAGCTCAATTACAAGTACACGATCGGAACGAACTCCGATGAAGGTCGATGGCGAAAGACGGAAGAGTTTCCTGTCACCTTTCGAGGCTTTGTTGTAAAAGACCCCTCCGGTAAACGGTGCATCACGATCCGTGACGTCTTTGCCAACAAACCTACCGGCGGTCGCGACGGTGAAATCGGCTCCAAATCCAAACTTACAACGGGTTGCACCCGGTAATTTGTCAGGGCTCGTACTTGGTAATCTGCCAGGACTCGTACTTGGTAATCTGCCAGGGCTCGTACTTGGTACGGGAACCTGACAGCCTGTCAAACAGCATTCTGTGTGGCCATCGAGCACCACTTTACAAACAACATCCTTTGTGGCCATCAAGCACCGGGTCAGAAACATATCTTTGGAGTCTGCCCAGGGGTGCTTTACAAACAGGACCCTTTGTGTTCATTGAGCACGGCGTTGCAAACAGCATTTTTTGTATTTTTTCCCACTGCCACAAGGGCAGGGGTCGTTTCGTCCGGCTCTCTGATGGATTTGTTGGGTGGCGTATTGGCTGCCTT
Organism: Myxococcales bacterium; assembly: GCA_027005175.1. Lineage (GTDB taxonomy): Bacteria > Myxococcota_C > UBA6777 > UBA6777 > UBA6777 > M3003. The sequence goes on along the minus strand of JALTMC010000136.1, from coordinate 5,384 downwards.
TGAGTCGTGTGAGGGCTTCTCTTAGCTCTTGTCGAAGTTCCTGACGACTGACTTGTGAGATGTCAAATTGGTTTAACTTGTCTTGGAGCTTCATCCACCACCCCACTGCTTCTTCCGTGAGATCTTGTTCTTCTGCGAGCCAAGCCATGCCTTTGTAACTTCCGGGCTCGCCTGGATCAGCTTCGATGGCTCGTAGGAGGTGCTCTTTGGCTTCGTTAAAGGAGCCTTGTCGCGCGAGCAATCGTGCCAGATCAATTCGAATGGCTGCGGCATGGGGATATTCTTTGATGGCGTGATACGCCAACTCGATCGCTTCGATGGGGTGAGTATAACTCCCGAGAAAGGTGAAGTTCATCACTTGGTAGGGAGACTTGTACTCTTTCTCTTGCTTGAAAGACTCGACCATTCTCAAAAATTCGGCGAACAGTAGTTTGTAACCGCGAAAACTGAGTTGATAAGAGTTTAGGGCGTCACATCTTGGGCAATGAAAGGGCTCTGGAAGCCAGATAGGCTCAATATCAATGGCTTCCTTCTCATCTTCTTCACACTCTTCTGGATAGAGGTGGACATGAACGACAAGTGGATCATAGTAAATCGTTTCAGCTTGGTGGGAAAAGACTCTGCGACACTCCTTGCAGATGAGGTAAACAGTGTTGGTCGGCTCTCTTTTTTGAATCATCTCCGTGGAGACATCGTGCTCTCCAAAAACGGCATCCATATCCGTGTCGTTGATGTCTGTGGTGTCGACACGCCCCTCATCAAATGCCTCTTGCATAATGGGAACCAATTGTGTCAAGGACGCATCCTGACTTCCCTCATAGATCGCCATGATAAGATCGATCAGTAAGGCATTCTGCTCTCGGTTTTTCTCGACATCATTGGATTGGGGGCGGTAGAGGAAATCACCGATCCGCTTGGCTCGCTCCTCCCGCTCCTCAGGTGATTGGAGCGAAATACTCAATAGATTGCAGAGCGTGCGATGGCGAGGCAAAGCTTTGGTTTCGATATTGTCGTAATAGTTGATCAAAGCTTCAAATGCAGGCTCTGGATTGGTTTGAAAAAGTGTCATAAGTGCGTAGCCTACGAGGTCGTGGAGTTCTTCTCGCTCCTGTAAAGTGGCCAACTTCTCATAGATCTCTGGATCTGGAATACCCATGGCCGAGAGTGTATGCAATGCCAGATGAGGTGCGCGAGCGATCCTCTCTGTCTTGGGATCTCGTGTGAGGAGAGCGTCATCTAGGGCCAATCGAACAAGATCATCGATGTGTACTCGCAGTAGGTCGAAGTCTGTGATGTCTTTGAACACCTTATCCATTTCAGGGAAGATCTCTTTTTGTGTAAAGAATGTCCAAAGAGGTTCAGGGTATCTCGCCTTGCTCTCTGCCACAAACGCTTCATCAACAAGGAGCTCCTCTTCCTCCCGGTTGTGCTCATGGTCACAGTTGTCATGATCGTGCTCATGGTCACAGTTGTCATGACTGTGCTCATCCAAACGATGAGTCTCTGGTTCCAGTGGCTTTGTCGCTTTGTCCTCAAGGATCGCTTGTTCTTCAGTGGCTTCTTTTCTGGAGGTCTCAGAAAATTTTTTTGCAGAACTCATAACTTTATCCTTTGTCCCTATCTATGCATGAAGTGTTTTTGTGTGCCAGAGGTGTATGTTGTTCCGTGATGCATCCTATCTCCTATTCTTTGGCTCGGGCTATGTTGAGGAATATAGGAGTGAGCGATCTTCTTTCCGTGATAGGAACAGCGATCTCAGAACTTGAACATTTCCAATCGCGCCTGTGAGTACATCCGGTTTTTTTTTCCAAAGTCTTCGTTCCGCTTGTTGGGTCGCGTGTCTATGAGTACATCTGGTTTTTTTCCAAAGTCTTTGTTTCGCTTGTTGGGTCGCGTGTCTATGAGTACATCTGGTTTTTTTTCCAAAGTCTTTGTTTCGCTTGTTGGGTCGCCATTCTTACATTCCGCCATTGGAATGAAGTGGCAAAAGAGAGCCTCATCTGCAAGTAAACTTGGGGGTTGCATTTTGTGGAGTTCGAGCGTTTGCTCCCCCGGTGGTTAGGGGGGAGATTCTCTTTGATTTTCAGAGGGCTCTTCTGTGATCTTGTAAGAGCGTCCTTCCCCTGTCTTGTTTGATACGGTATACCCGATCCTGCTTGTTGGTGTAAACCCTTTCAGACTGTTGGAAAAAATGGCCAAAAAATCAAGAAACGATTCGGGCTCTGGTGTGGATAAGGTGGAGCAAGTTACCTTGCTGTTGCAGAAGAATATGAGGGGGCGTAACTACCCTGATTTTTTGATTGGTTCGGCAGTGCGTGTGTGGGAGATTTATTTTGCCTCTGAGGAGCCCCAAGTACGCTCTCCTGGTGCTTATGCCGCTTCGGTGGAGTATGCCATGGTTCAGGTGCATACGGCGGGATTACCTTTGACGCAAAAGGAGGTGGCCGAGCGTTATCACACCACAGGAGCTTCTGTCAGTCGTATTTCTTCTCTTCTGATCGACTTTCTGGAAATGGTACCTCTTGAGGAATACATACCTCTTGATCTTCTCGGGTATGACGGAGACTCAGAGGTGCCAGACTGGGATGATGACGAAGAGCCTGTCGCCTTGGAAGAGTTGGTGCCTCCTCCTATCGCAGAGATGGTTAAGGGTCTTTCAAAAACGAAGGAAACTTGGATTTGTGGACGACGCACTCTCAACATCTACATCACAGATCCTGTGCCGCGCCGACCCGATGTGATTCTGTTTGCGGATGCGTCAGGCCATCCCGTGTTGGGGCAAATGGTGATCGAAGCGGAAGCTCCCGCTGTACTCATGATCCCTGCTCTTTTGCAAACCATGCTAGAGCCCGCGATGGGTGAACCACGACGTCCACTTCGAGTGATGGTTGCCAATGAAGCGTTAGTTACAACGTTGCAGAACGCCTTGGAGCCTTTTGGTATCGAAGTTCAGTTTGGAGCAGCAGCTGTCTTGGATGCTTTGGTTACTCTGCTCGAAACCCATCTCAACACTTCCGATGAAGATGACCCACCAGAAAGCTACAGGGTGAATGGTAGGATTCCAGAGGAAGAGGTCTCTCGCTTTTTTGAAGCAACAGCGCATCTGTATCAGAAAGCTCCTTGGGAGTTTGCCTTTGATTCACAAGTTCTAGCTGTTGATCTTCATCGATGGGGATTGGAGCGAGCCACGGTCTCGATTCTCGGAGCAGCCAAACAAACCTTTGGCTTGCTGATCTTTCAGAACGCCGAGTCTTTTGTGGCTCTTGAGATGATGAGCCACGCTCATGAGCATACCCAGGCGGAGAAGCTAAAACCTCCCCCCA
>JALTMC010000136.1:0-2051 GCA_027005175.1 Myxococcales bacterium | reverse complement strand
TTGACATTATGGCAATCGAGTTTCACCGAGGTGCTGATTTGGCTTCCTCCATGCGTCAAGAAATTCTCCAACATGGATGGGAAGTGGCGAATGCAAAGGGATATCCAACATTACAGAATATTGAATCGTATCGTATGGTTCGTCCCAATACCGTGGACGACTTTCGAGCGGCGACTGCTGTTGCCTATGCTGTTGCAGAATTTACCCGACATTACAAGCCTCTTTTTCATAAAGACTCTCCCAAAACCACGCGGATGAAAATTGACCTTCCGATGTTCGAGGGAGAAGAGCCTGTGACAGTACTTTACCCACACCCAGACTATATTAATCTGCATCGTGAGATGGGGTAGGGCCGTGGTCTAAACTCTTTTTTTCTTCACACGATATGTGAGGTTCATCACTTCACACGATATGTGAGGTTCATCACTTTTTTTCGCAACCCTTTTACTTGCCTCCCGATAATAGAGTCAAATGAATTTAAATTTTCGAGTTTGACAAACACTCAACCACGGGAGAAAATATCATGGCTAAGGTATCACGAAGTAGCGGTCCTTCAAGTCCTGTTCGTTCTAATAGTTCTTCGAGTTCGAGTTCGACAAGCAAGTCTCGGTCTATCAGTTCGACGGGAACAAATACACGTTCCACAAGTACTCGAAGCACTGTGCCAGCCAGGAAGACCACGACTCCAAAGCAGCCAAGCATTAAGCGCACAGCAACTCCCGTTACAACACCCAGTACATCTGTTCTTACACCAACGAAAACAACGGTAGCGAAGCAAACCACAACACCAGTGGTTCAACGAGCGGATATCCCATCTCCAGAGGTTGTTTCGACAGTCACTCCTGCTGCTGTTCCACGAGCCAATGGAGCACAGCAACAGCCAAGTGTTGTGGCTGAAACACAAGCAGCAACACCCCGTCAGATTAACCGGCAATCTCCTCAAACACCAACAACTGTGGCTCCTCCTACAACATCGGCAGCTCCCCCTGAAGGTCTTGATGCCAAGAAAGGTGTCATTGATGTCAGCAAGCCTATCTCTGTTCGGACTGTAGAAGGTGCGATTAATGCGCTAGCCAATGAACGTGGTGAGTCTGGCGGTGTGGACCTTCATCTGGAGGGCTCTGGGAGAGTCTCGGGCGCTGTTTCCGTCGGTGGCTGGGGTGATCTTGGTTTGAAGGTCGGAAAGACTGATACAGGCGCAACGACATTGTCATTCAATTATGAAGCAGCACTGAAAGCTGGATTTGATGTTGGCTTTGCCAAAGTTGAAGGTGGTGTGGGTATGAATGGATCATCCACGGTTCGTTTCCAAAACTCAGCAGACGCAGCGGCCTGGCTTACCCAAGGCATGCAAAAAATGAATCAAAAAGCGGATGGAAAATTGTTCAATATTCAGGGCTCCAGATTCAACTATGGAAAGCCCACCGTGATCAAAGAGAAGGGGGCGTTTGGAGAGGTTCGTGCTGAGATAAATTTTGGTCCCTTCAAAGGGAATGCGAGAGCCCGCAAGCAAGTGACCTCACAGACCTTCCAACAGCCCGGGAAAACAGCTGTCAACGGCAGTGAGAATCGCACCACCGCCAGTACAAGTGCAGAGATGGACTTTGGAAAATTTAAGGTAAAGGGTGAGTATGAGTTTAATCAGTTTACCCAAACAGGAGATCCTGTCACCGCAAACAACGGAACATATCGGAACCATCAGGTTTCTTTCAAGGTACCTTTGAAAGAGATCAATCGGATGAGTCGTGACGAGTTGGCAGGTGCGGTGATGAACCTGGCAGGAATGAATACAGAGGGTCTCTCAAGTCTGGGGCAGGGCCTTCATCGCAAAGCTGTTGATAAGATTGTCGATAATTTAAAGTACATTGCAAAAAATCCTCCAGGTGCTGGTCTCAACGCGGATATCGGCATTCGTTACGAAGCACAAAATATTTTGGAAAAAGGAAAGTACAAGAATCAATACCAGCGTCTCTTCCTCGATCTCAATGGTGGCTTTAAAGCAGAAGCCGATCTCGGTTTTGGCAAGGGGGAATTTAGTGCTCAGGCTCGTA
>JALTMC010000135.1:5810-7320 GCA_027005175.1 Myxococcales bacterium | reverse complement strand
GCTTGACCGTGTTGAGTGCTTCTCATCACGGTTCGCATACACATAAGAGCAATCGATGGTTTCGAAAGATCAACCCTAAGATTGTTGTCTATACCTCAGGTGATGCCTACGGTCATCCAAGCTGTCGTGTTGTCAAAGGAGCAAGGAGGGATTTATTCTCCTCCCAAAAGCATACGATTCGATGTGCTTGGGGTTCCAGAGAACAATACGAGTCTTCACAAAGTTCGCTGGCTGAATATGTCACAGAAACCAATGGTACCGTTGTGATCTCCTCCGATGGGCGAGGGAAACCAACCATCTCCTGTACCACACACCCTAAACTCAAACAGGATAAATCCATGTCCTGTGCTCTTCGGTGAACTTCAGTGACATGCCCATGCCTTTTTCGATATTCCTGTTTCTTTTTCGAGTGCTTGGTGGTATATTGCCCGCCTTACATTTGATGTCTTCCTTAATTCTAACTCAATTTGCGCGGAAACGACGAAAGAGCCACAGTGGAGCTTTTACTGTCGTTGTTCGCTTTTTGTTTGATACCTTGTTGAACGATAGGATGCTGCCATGTCCAAAATGAATATCCGTTTTCGCGACCCGGCTTCGGGTCAGATGATGAGTGTGGAAGGAAAAGTTGTAAACAAAGTTACCCAAGAAAACTCGGAGAGTCTTGGTGAACTTCGCAACGATCCACATGATGGGAATGTGGATCTCTTTGTTCACATGGACAAAAACTATACGGATGGTTGGGGCAAAACCAACCGGGAGAGTGTTCATCTCCAAATCAACAATGAGCATTTGACGGATGCTCAGGCAACGGCCCTCGCTGCTGCGATCCGCAGCGGAAAGGATGACGCTGTCACACTGGAAGGCAACTCGAACTTTACCGTATTTAGTTTACAAACAGACCTCTGGACCGAGCGATCGGGTGTGTTGGGTGCAGAGAGCCATGATCCGAGTGTGAGTCTTACAGGTCAGGACGATACACCTGTCTTTCTCAGCGAAGGTGGCGTGTTCTCTACCAAGGCAGGTGAAGCACCTGAGTCTCTCAAAGACTCAGCTCTCGCATTGTATCGTGCTGCTGAATCGGGTGACATGCTTGCAGAAGGTGAGAATATCTTTTCACGCAATGGTGTCTCGTTGGAGACGAAACAAGAAGCGTTGACTCAGATTCAGGACCTGCTCTCGGAAGCTCCAGGCTCTGCACTGACAACGAATGAATCAGCACAACTTCGAAGTAGTGCCTCTACCGTGTTGACTGATATGATCAGCAGCCTTGGCAACACCGGCGCTGAGGGGGAGCTTAAACAGCAAGCTTTTGATGCGATGCATGGCTTGATTCAAGAAGAAACTCTCGGTGGACTCAAAGAGTCCATGATCTTCAATGCAGTGCGCATTCAACCGGGACTGAACGACGCCTCCTTCGACAAGGTCGATGACCTTCGCACAGAGATCGCACCCACCCATCCTCCCACAGACAAGTGGTTTGCCAATGGAAAACGTGAGATCAATGTTAGCT
>JALTMC010000135.1:0-5800 GCA_027005175.1 Myxococcales bacterium | reverse complement strand
GGGGAATCGCTCCTCATGGAACGGTTCTCCTCGCAAACTCCAGATGAAAAAGACCATCAATGGCGAAGAATACAAGGTGAATATCGATCTTCGCGATTTCAATAATGATTCTTTTAAGGGGATCGATGAAGACAAGTACGATATGATTGTCTACCAAGGCCACAGTAACCTCGGCGCCAATACTCGTAACTCCGTTGACAACGCCCCCGACGCGACTGGTAAAGACAAGCTGATCTTTCTCGGTCTTTGCTCAGGCAAAGACAATATCGATCGTGTTCGAAAAGCCTTCCCTGAAGCACAGATGGTCACAACCTTTAACTCCTCTTACTTCAACACCAAAACTCTTCCCAACGGTGACAAGCAGTTTTCGCAAGGAGAGGACGTCAAAGCCTTTATGGAGATGGTCAACGGTGCTTTAGAGCGGAAGTCTTGGGAAGATATTAGTGAAAATATCAAAGATAAGGCCGTCGGGTGGAATCACAAGGACGGTACTCTCGGGAATTATGTGACTCCGATGGACTTGCAGGTCGGTGCTCGCTTTAGAGACCTTGATAATGATGGACAGGCCATGACCATGGATCGGCACTTCAATGTTGATGTCTTGGAGGTCGCTGCTGGGCCGAGTTCTGGCCTTGTACCACGTGACAACAATCTCGATGGCCAAAAACTCAATGGCGAACTACCCCATGTTGCCGCTGCTTTTGCCAACACGATCGATCTGTACAATCCCACCTATGACTCCTTTAGTCATAAGGGGCGGATTATGTCCGATGGATACTTCAAGGGGGCTGAAGGCGACCCCGTTGTGAAGTTTGAGACTCGTGTCGAAAATGGTGAAAAAGCATTTGTTATGCAGGTCAACGAAGATTATGCACACATCGGCGAAGAGGCGTTGCGTGCCATCACCATGGTAGAGTACAACCGTCACTTGGCCTCCACCGAGTCTGATTACCCTGTGAGCGACCCTGTGGAGCGAGAGTTGGTAGGGATGCTCACCGCAGCAGCCAGTCTTACGTATGACTCCGGCTATCGGGATGCTGCTGTGTTTGAAGCTATGACTGAACACTACAACCTCCCTGAAGGTATTAAGTGGAGTGACGCAGGGGGACTCATTAATGCAGAGCATCATGACTACACCGGGTCGGTCAGTATGGCTCGCAAGTGGATCGCCAAGCTCTCCCCCGAAACTCTCGAAGCCCTCCGCACACAATTCCCAGATTGAGATCCTCCTTTCCCTCCATCTTCTCTCCCCATCCTCTTTACGACAATCATGTCGTACCGCTCTTCAAACTCCCTCAAAAATCTGAGAAAATTTTTTCAAACGAATTGTCCATGTTTTTGCATGTCATTTGTATACATCTGTGAAGCCCGGTCTGTTTCTTTCTTTTTTCATGAGACACCTTTTTCTTTTGAGTTGGCACATTTATTGAAAGAGGTGTGGGGGGGCTCAAAAACAAGTGTGTGGGCAAACAGGAGCGTTGTTATGAAGTATGTATCTTCTTTTCTTTGTCTTTGTTCTGTTGTTGTTTTTTCTTTCTTGAGTGGCTGTGGTAGTCAAGGTAGCTCTTCCATACCGGGTTCACGCTACCCCACACAAGGCAAAGGGGCCAGTAGCCCAAATCAGAGTGGTATCCCATCGAACTCGCCTAGGGAGCCTTATTCATCAACAAGTCAGGAGAAACTTTCCAAGGTCAATCCATGGGAGGACCCCAGTAAGGACAATCTCTCCACGTTTGCGATTGATGTGGACACTGCATCGTATACCTATTCTCGTCGAATGCTTAAGGGGAATCGTTTACCTTCACCTCTTTCTGTTCGTGTCGAAGAGTTTATTAACTTTTTCGACTATAAGTATGAAGGTCCCAAGGAAAAGGATAACCCCTTTCAATTGCATGTGGATGGGGCTATCTCTCCCTACAATCCGAAGAATTACATCTTGCGCGTCGCCCTTCAAGGTAAGCGTGTGAGTCCTTCAGAGCGCAAACCGATGCATCTGACTTTCCTCGTAGACACTTCCTGCTCTATGAGAGGTAGGGATCGAATCGGGTTGGTTAAGGCAAGTTTGAATATCTTGTTAGAGCAGTTACGAGATGGTGATACGGTTGCGATTGCTACCTATGCAGGCTCTATTCGTAAAATCCTTGATCCTACAGATGCAGCCAAGATGCCTCTGCTTCGCCGCGCTGTTGAACAATTGTCTACAGGGGGTGGAACCGCCATGGCTGATGGGATGCTTCTGGCTTATGAGATGGCCTCCCGCAGCTTTGTGAAAGGTCATGAAAACCGAGTACTTGTGTTCTCCGATGGCGACGCCAATATCGGAAAAACATCGTATGCAGTTATCCTGAAAACCATTGAGAGTTATGTGAAAAAAGGTATCACCATGACCACTGTTGGTTTTGGTACCGGTAACTATCGTGACTCTCGGATGGAACAACTCTCGAACAAAGGCAACGGGAATTACTACTACATCGACTCAGAGGACCAAGCTCGACGTGTCTTTCGGGATAAATTTATCGGTACCATGTTGACGATCGCCAAAGACGTCAAGATTCAGGTTGAGTTTGCGAAAGAGTATGTTCATCGATACCGTCTCATCGGTTACGAGAATCGCGATATCGCAGACATTGATTTCCGCAACGATAAGGTTGATGCTGGAGAGTTAGGCGCTGGTCATAATGTTACCGCTCTGTACGAAGTCCGGTTGTACCAACAGAAGGTGATCCCCTTAGTTCAAAGCAAAAGCAATACACCGTTGGTTACGGTTCGATTGCGTTTCAAGCCTCCTCATGGTGGGCCAAACGATAAGGCCTCAGAGATTGTCACACCTGTACCAGGGCTCTCCTTGCACCGACCTTTCCAACAAGCTTCATGGCAACTACAGTGGGCTACTGCTGTTATGGGTTTTGCTGAGATCTTACGCAAGAGTGAGCATGCCAAAACATGGACACTGGAGCAAGTAGAGAGTGTTGCAAAAGCAGCGCAACAAAAAGATACCTATCACGCAGAATTCCTTCAATTGGTCTCCATCTCTCGGTCACTGTGGAAATAGGACGAAATCATAGATTAAGAAGAGAAGAGGGCGTCTTCCCACTCGCTGTGCCATTGCTTTTGCAGCCGTTCTCTGTTTTGGGCGAATTCTTTGAGCCAGTCGCAGATCCTTTCGCGGTACTGTTGATGTAGTGTCAGCAGATGGAGTAACTTTTCTTTTTGCCAGGACTCTTCTTGCTCAACCTGCGAGCGGACTTGCTTTCGGACAAGGATCTCTAGGGTATGCCAATCGTGTTGGGTGCTATGCCAATCGCGTTGGGCATTGTCGAGCCAACTTTTTGCAGCCGTTAGGTTGCGTATGGCCCGATGAAACATTCTGATGATATCGGGAAGATCCGGCGGATCGATTTGAATGGTTGCCCAGGTGATACGAGCAAGTGCGTCCTGTGCTATGTATTTTGCGGTGTCTGCTTCAATCCAGGCCCGCTCTTGGGGCGAGAGATCCTCTTGGATTCCTGTGAGGATGTTCTCATACTTTGTTCGCTCTTGTTGGAACCACCCCCTGCCTGTCTCAATCTCTTCCGGAATCATCGATAGTTGCGCCATCTTGATGCTGTTTTGCATGGCCTGCTTTGTGATCTTTCCTGCTATCCATTGTCTCTTTGCTGCCAGAGCATACCAACTTCCTTGCTTCGCTTCCTGGTCCATCTCTTGCGCTACATGCAAGGCTCTTTTGGTACAATGCCATGAAAGATCATGCCGTAGTCCCGTGGGCCACTCATCAAAGTCGAGAGATGGCCAACTGGCTTGGTTGGCTTGGAGCCATCTGATGATTGTTGGAAACTGCTTCATCTCTTCTTGAACCTCGACTTGTCTGATTTAAGTATCTAGTTTTGCTTGGCTTTCGTGTCTGGTTTGCTTGGTTCTCGTGTCTGGCTTGCTTGGCTTTTGTGTCTGGCTTTGCTTGGTTTCCGTGTCTGGCTTTGCTTGGTTTTTGTGTCTGGCTTTGCTTGGTTTTCGTGTCTGGCTTACTTGGTTTTCGTGTCTGGCTGCTGGGTTATCTTTCTTTTGCTGTTTTCTTTGTGGGTTCGTCACTCTGGTTCTAGGGTTGTAATGGGAAAACTCTCAACTTTTACTGCGTTGTGTCGTTGTTGGGTGTGGGGATTGCTGTCAATGGCATTCCAAACTTGACAAGTGTGAGGGATAATCATAACCTGTCAATGGTTCTGGAGGAAGGTATTTTGCTTTCATCCAAGAACAGCTATGCGGGTTTGACTCTTCCACTTCAAAGATGTTTCAGGTTCTCATTGTGAATTGGGACATGGTAAAATGGCAGGAAAGCCTTATGGCCAATAGAAAGGAAGTCAGTATGGGTAGAGGATTTCGTTGGGCCATCTTGTTGCTCTCCGTGTTTCTTTTTTGCGGGTGTGATGAGAGTAACCCCTTCGACAAGAAGTATGTTCCACCGCGTATCAAGCCGCCACCCAAAAAGCGGTTAACCGTGCGAAGACAGACGATAGGCTTTGTCTATATTCCCGTCAATAAGAGAGATCCTTTTCGGCCTCCCTACCTGACGCTGCAAAAAGTGGCAGGTGCTGCATCTCCCGCTCGACGTGCCGTTGTGATTCCGACCAAGAAGCGGAAGCCTCAGACGGAACTTGAGAAGTACGAACTGGACCAACTCACTGTGGTCGCTACAGTGACTGGGGTTGCCAACCCGATTGCCATGGTACAAGACCCGCGTGGATTTGGTTATATGGTTCGACGTGGGACTGTGATCGGTCGTAATGCTGGGCGAGTTCAAAGGATACATTCTGATGGTATCGTGATCGCAGAGGAATCCCGTGATGAAGCGGGACGCCGAATTGTGAGCCGTGTCAAACTACGGATCAAATCCAAGAAAAACAACAAAAACTTCAAAACGGGCCGTGTTTTTATCGGTGGACGTCGAGTCAATATTAGCCGCTCCAGTCTCTTCAAACAGTATACTCGTTAATTAAATCCTCCCCTCTCCTCTCTTGAATCGGCACTTCGTACAGCTCTCAGCAAAATGTAGGAAGGAGCCTCTAATGAGATCAGACGACTCTCCTCTCTCGAATCGGCACTTTGTACAGCTCTCAGCAAGGGCAGTCGCAACACTGAGCGACCCCACCTCATCATCTTTCTCACGGATGGAATGGCTCCAGCGGGGAGCACTCGTTCTTCTCTTATCGTTGCATCCGTGCGCAAACACAATACACAAGGGGTTCGGATCTTTGTTACGTGCCATATGTTTCCGACGCAACACACAACCTGACATTCCGCACTGAACAAATGAATCGTAGAGATTACTCGAAAAAGCCCTTATTTTTCAAGGCGCATTTTTGCTGGACATTGCGATTCTTCGATCGTGGAGTTGACATAACAAAGCACTACCATCATCGAAGGTATTTATTTTATCAAGCTATTTCATGCAATTAGCCTTTGCTCATTTGTTCAGTGTGCGGAACGTCGGCACAACGAGTTTGCTCGATCACTTCCTGAAAATCGGCTTTCATAACAACACCTCCATATCAGCTTGAAAAAGAAACGGACTGTCGTTGGTGCGAACTTTGCGAGGAGCATGCCAGCTCACAAAGGAAGGGTTGCTGTAGAGCAACCTCGTGGCTTACAGGCAAGATGTTTGGGGATTGCCTTGGGCCAAAGCCGAAGAGTTGGGTCTACTGGAAGATCCCCGGGTCGAAAATGTGCACATGTATACCGCGAGTTATCACAACTTGCGTTTAACATGTAGTTGTGATATCTAGAGTCATTGGTCAAGTATAGAGTG
>JALTMC010000134.1:14117-25153 GCA_027005175.1 Myxococcales bacterium | reverse complement strand
GAATTACTGGCTTTATTTAATGCTCACACAGCAGACAAGCCATCGGTGAATCAGAGAAAGCACCCTCGTTTGGTTCTGGGAACGGTTGTAAGCTTCAGTGAAACGGAGCATTCATTTTTTACAGGATTCTCTGAAAATATCAGTGAAGGTGGCTTGTTTATTGCGACATATGCAATGCAGCCCAGTCTGGGAGAGCAGTTTCAGTTGAGCTTTACCTTGCCCAATCATACCGTTATAGAGGTAGTGGGAGAGGTGACGTGGATACGCGAGCATTCTCCGAACAGCCCCCACATCTCCCCTGGATTCGGTTGTAAATTCACCAATCTTTCCCCCGAGGACCAAGTCGCAATAAACTCTACAATCGAGATGGCTGGCGCACTATTCATGCCCTAGACAATCTTTTTTGTATCGTAGAATCAGAGCGTTTCTTCCATCACCTGAGCGAGTAGGAGAGTTCGATGAGAGAAAATACACAAAGAGTAAACGGTCAAGACTTTCTTTCCAAGACAGAACGTTTGCAAGCCAAACCAGGAAGTCGGACAGATGAGATGTTAGAACAACTCAGCAAATATACGCCGAAAGAAAAGGAGGATCGCAGTTATCACTCAAGCTTCGTTCGCAAGAAAAGTGTACGTGTCAAAGTTCGTATGCTCGATGGGTCCTGCTGTATTGGAGACTGTCATGTTGTCTGGCCCGATGGCCGCACGAGTGATGTAATCAACGAAGATCGGCCTTTTTTGATTCTCACAGATGCAACGGTTGAAGGAGAACATCATATTTATAACGTTTTGACCATCAACAAAAAGCGCATTGAAATGATCTTTGAATTACACCGCGACTAGCCATCCTTGTCTTCTCAAGGACGAGACTCTCCCTACTCGCTTTTGTAGGGAGAGTCTCGTCCTTGAGAAGTGTGTGTCACCCTTCCATTATTCAAACTAGATATCCTAGGTGTATCCTTCGTAGGAGTATGATCATGAATCTCTTCCCTTTCACCCGTATCTCGGTTTTTCCCATCCGGCAGCTCTGTATGGGCTCTTTTATCATCTCTTTGCTTGTTGTTCTATGGCCCTCTTCAGGTCGAGCTCATATTGTGAAACCGATGAATCTATCAGAGCTACAAAAACAAGCGAGTTTGATTGTTGAAGGTAAGGTCTCGGCCCAAACGTCCTACTGGAAGAATCGAGTGATCTACACCGTCTCCCAGGTGCAAGTGCGCTCCTGTTTGAAAGGAAAATGCCGGACAAAGTTTGTAGCGGTAGAGCAACTTGGCGGAAGGGTTGGAGAGTTCGCGATGCGTGTTTCTGGGGTTCAACTGCTGCAACCCACCCGTCGCGTCCTGCTTTTTCTCCATACCAGTCATGCCAAGTCCAAGTCACAACCGCTTCACCGTATTGTTGGTTTGTCACAGGGCCTTCTACATTATGTTCGGTACAAGAATAGGAATTGGCTGATTCAAGATCGCTCCAAACTTCTTCTTCCTTCCTCTTCCAACCCTAACTCCGTCCAGCATGGTCATATTAGGCTTCTTTCCCCCAAGCCTCTCCTTCGAAGGTTGAAAGCAAATCTTCGAAGGTTGAAAGTAAACTAAGCTCCATTCCGTTTTGAAACCACTTACTTTCTTGCCTTGTTCGTTACAGCCTATTGAAGTCAATCTGGTGAACCACAGACAGACAGAACCTGCTTGATGTCCGTAGAGCCCTTAAGTACTTTTTCGATGCCATCTTGTAGCAGGGTCGTCATTCCTCCTTGAATGGAAAGTCTACGTATTTCAGACACATGAACCTTATTTTCGATAGCATTACGTATGGCTTCCGTATCTCCGATTAATAGTTCATGAAGTCCTAGCCGTCCACGATATCCAGTGTTTCGACAAGCCGGGCACCCTGGTGCTCGCGAAAGTTGGAAATCTTTGTTGTAGGACGGCATTTTCTTCTTTTCCCATAAATCTCTGCCATAACGATCGACAAGATGCTCGTATTCTTCCAACGTTGGGTGATATGAGCCCTTACAAGCCGAGCAAAGCCTTCGGGCTAAACGTTGGGCCAGAATCCCTAATAGGGAATCAGCAAAGCTAAATGGGTCCAACCCCATATCAAGTAACCGAGATATCGTTTCGTACGATGAGTTTGTATGAAGAGTCGAGAGCACAAGGTGGCCTGTCAAGGAAGCTTCAATCCCTGTATGGGCTGTCTCATGATCACGCATCTCCCCTACCATGATAACATCGGGATCTGCGCGAAGAAAGGCACGCATCGCTTTCGCAAAGGTCATTCCAATATTTGCATTGACTTGCACTTGACGCAAACCCTTTTGGGTAATCTCTACAGGGTCTTCTGCTGTCCAGATTTTTTTATCAACACGGTTGATATGTCCGAGAAGAGAGTGAAGAGTCGTTGTTTTTCCTGAGCCGGTGGGTCCCACGCATAAGATCAATCCATGTGGCATTTCAATGATTCTCTTGACCTCTCGACTGTTACGAGGAGCGAGCCCCAGTTCCTCTAGGCTAAGAGGTTTGGAGGCAGCAAGTAATCGCATGACAACATCTTCATTCTTATTCGTTGTGGGGAGAGTGGCTACTCGTAATTCGAGGATTCGCTCCTCTAACTGCAGCCGTATCTTGCCATCTTGTGGAAGCCTTCGCTCTGCGATATCCAGTTGGGCCATCACCTTGTAACGTGTTACGAGATTACGCCATAGGTTTGATGGCACTTCTTTGTACAGAAAACACTTCCCGTCAATTCGAAAACGTATACGACAAAGATCGGCTTCACCATATGGTTCAATGTGAATATCGGATGCGTTACTTTCAAAGGCGTCCACAATAATTTGATTCGCAAGTTTGGTAATGGGGGGATCATTGGAACTTATAGTGACCATCCCTAGTCCCTTAGCCTCTTCTACTTCGTCACGCTCCGACTTCCCTTTTTCTTCCTCTTTTTTCGTCTTAATTTCTTCCAATATCACGTATACTTCTTGTGTCGCGAGATCTTTCGCATCCTCCTTATTCCCTTTTTTTTCTTTTTCCTGCTCGATAAGAAAAAGAGTATCTTCAATAAATTTTTGAAGCTGGGATGGACGGACAATCACTTCGCGAATTTCTTTCCCCAAGTGGAAGCGTAATAAATCAACGAGGTTCCAATTGAGAGGATCGGAGATGGCGATCGTCATCACTTGATGAGTCGAGGATAGAGGAAGAAACTGATAGGCTTTTAGCCACTTAAGATCAACTTCTTGCGCTGCTTCAAATTCGATAGGATAACCCTTGAGATCAACGTAAGGCAGATAAAACTTCTCTGCTAAAGTCAGGTATAGCGTTTCTTCTTTAAGAATTCCGAGATCAATAAGGATCTCCCCTAAACGCTTTTCTTTGCGTTCTTTTTGTTCATCTAACGCCCGAGCAAGTTCTTCTTCAGAGATGAGGCTTGCTTGTAATAAAAGTTCTCCTAAACGCATTCGCCTATGCTTCTGGAGTTCGACAGCCTCTTCCAAAGAGAGAGATGATACAACGTCATGCTCCACCAAGACCTCACCGATTCGCGTCTGCCGGAGTTCCTCTTGTACAAGCAATCCCTTTTGTAATTCTTGGGTCGTGATTTGATTGTCTTTTCGTAATAAATCTCCGATATGTTCGGCTTTTTCACGCTGACGAACACTATGTGAAAAAAAGTAGATATGGGAAAAGAGGCTCTTACTTGCCTCCAATGGAAATGCATAAAATCCGATCGGGTGTTTCAGCAGAGATAGATGGGTTTTTATCCAAAAAAGTTGGTTCCCTGTGGTATAGAGTTTCACAGGTCTTGCCCCCTCTGGAGGCTGGATCTCTGAGGCTTCCTCGCCTTGCTTATGAAAACCAAGAAACACCACATCTTTCGTCTCAACTTGCATCGAAAGAATACAACTCTCCCCTCCTTCTGCCTGTTCTACCTCAATTGTCAATTCTGGGTTTTGAGGGGAGAAGACTCCTAGCACTCCCGTTACTTTTTCTCCTTGCACAAACCCGACTGTAACTTTCATTCTATGTTCGAACAAGCTTAGTGCTCTCTCACGCTAGGGGAAGTCTGTCTATCGGGAATGGTATGCACGATACATATCCGGAGCAGACTTCATTCGTTTGTAATCCTTCAAGAACTTGGGATCACACTTTAACTTTTCCATGATCCACAACGTATGATACCTTCTATACTTGTTATACGCCTTAATATACTTCTCTTGTAGTTTTAGAATCTTGTTTTGTAGTTTTTTGACTTTCTGTTTGGTTTGCATCCTCTGTGCGATCGATTGCTTCTTGTTTTTCTTTACCGTGTTATGGGCTTCGGCGACAGACAAAAGAAGCAAGAAGAAGAATAGCCATGTCAACCCAATGCTTTGAATGATTCTATTCATTTCACTTCCTCTCTTCCGGCATGATTCAATACAGGATTCCAACGTTCCGAATCGTTTAAGAAATAACCCTTTGTAGAACCTATCGTTACGGATCTGGCATAACCACAGACGCCACCCCTGGGTATTCGCGTTGTGAACCCTCTCTTCCTGGGTGAATTTGAGCTTCTTTTCGATGAAGCTCTAGAGACTTGTTCTCTTTTGATTCATTGGACAAAACTCTCTTTTGTTGTGTGTGATATTAATACCAAAGTTTCATATGTCTCTCAACCTCCTCTAATCCAAAAATAATGCCAGAAAACATTATTTCTGAGATTCTTTGGTTTCAAGGGTTCTTTATGTTTTTGTCTCTTTCATAAAGCAAGTCGAAAGGGTCATCCTTGACTTTTCGATGTCATCTTGGACTCACAACTCTACGACACACGAGCCAAAGTGCTGGTGTCTTAGGTTGAAGAAGCAACGAATCCGGGTAATTCATGAACATTACGAATCGGTCAAACAAGCAAGCAAGGAAGATTTCCAAGTTTTTGTGATGAAAGGGCAAGCGTCCGATTAAGAAAAGAGTTGTTCTTTAAGAAAGGCTACAACAGCTTCATACGCCATCTGAGTGGGGTGTGTTGGTTCTTTAACACGATGGATGGTAAGGACGGAGTGGGAGGAAAGCAGTAGGTGAAACATTAATCGATGATGATCGGGTTTCTCCACTGAGGGGCTTTGACAGAGATCGTACCCGTGAGTTTGGGTTGGTAGAGCCAGATGTACTGAAGATAGGAGGCACGCCAAGCGTTGTAGCGTACCTGAAGAGAACCCCGACCGTACGATCGAGTATAAGAGTTGTACAAATTGCCTCGCATCCAATAGAGGAATTTGATCAGGGCTTTGTGCTCGCCATCTTTACGGAACCATTTGAGCAGCATCTTACGGAGCCATCGTTTGTTGCCATAATGAATAAATGTATCAAAGAGAATCAAGTAACTGGCAGGTTCACGCAATCCCAGTTGGCGACCAAATTCGATGGAGGGCTGCAAATACTCTCGAGAGAAGAAGATGGTCTGAGCCTGATGCATAATTGGATCTTTACCCGCTTGGCGAAGCAACCACTGAAATGAACGATTCCGCGCGACGCGTTCGGATGTTGACCGACCATATGTCAGCAATGAAATCGCATATTTGCCTTTCAATGAGCGATACAATTTAAGCAGACGATGTAGCCCACCATGACGAGAGAGGACCTGCAAGAAACCGTACGCAATACCGCCTCCGGCCGGACGATTGTTGATAATGCCATAAGCCAACCGGCTTTCAATAGCACCCACCACCCGTACGATCTTTCGTCGCATGGCAGCACTCAAAACTACTGGTCCCCCTTGCGACGGAGAACCCTGATTCCGTTTCTGCTTCGCTGGTTTGGGTGTGGGTTTGAGCACCAAAGTGGGCTTGAGCTTCCAATGACGGACCTCCGGCCCATTCCAACGCAAGATCTGCATCAGAATGGCAGTGGTATGAGTCACAGCAATGCTTCGCCAAATCGCGTGTGCATCTGTCACCAACAAACCCTGCCCCAACAACACAAACAGGCACAGCAAGAAAGTTTTTCTTAAGGATTTCATGGGACTCCAGGTATGAAATAGCTTCGTTTGTTTGGTTTGTTGCGTTTGTTGTCTTGTTCTCGACTGCTTACAGAAGAGGAGAGAAGAATCAAACAAACAAGAAAGCAGCGATCTTTTGTAAGATCGCTGAGACGACATACTAACACCACAATTCCAGCGGCAAGAATCTCGGTCCGCCGGTTCAAACAAAACACATACATATTTTGCGTCGTACAAAGAAAGAGACGACGAGGCATGTTGTAGACATTCCTTTTCATACAACAGGATAGCTGTATCACATCTCGCCTCCGTTGACAACCAAGAAGCCCCTACGAGGCACGGCTTTCCTTGTATTTCAGGACGTTGCCAACACAACAGGGGTCCCCGCTTCTCCCTATGAAGTGGAGCGGAAGCCTGAATCCCCTGCTGATTACTTTTTGGATTTTGATACGTTGACATAATGCAGCCTCAATCCAATGAGATCCGTTGTCTTTTCCTTTGCAGTCACCAATCCAAGAGAGCCTTGTTCAAGGAAGGGGCAACATCCTAAAACACGCGATCGTCGCATCGCCTCAATCAAGACACCAATCCAAGAGAGCCTTGTTCAAGGAAGGGGCAACTCCTCTTCGACATCCTATTGACAATCTCTATTAACGGCCCCCCTCACCTCTATCTGTATCAATCTCTTTACGATATAAAAGAAAAAGCCCAAGAAGACCTCACAAGAGAGAACCCAATCTTAGGAAGAAGGAAGAAGAAATGCCTTTGCTCGATAAGATCGTACATGACACAGAACAAATCACAGAGTTGCGCAGAGAGCTGCATCAGAACCCACAGACCTCCTACGAGGAGGTGTTTGCATCGAACCTGGTTGTTCGAAAGCTAGAAGAATGGGACATCCCCTACAAGCAGGGGATTGCGACAACGGGAGTCGTCGCCACCATTGAAGGACAAAGAAATGACAGCAACCGGGTGATGGCACTCCGAGCCGATATGGATGCGTTGAATATTACAGAGAAAACAGATCTTCCCTACGCATCAACGAATCCCGGAAAGATGCACGCTTGTGGACACGATGGACATACAGCAACCCTCCTTGGTACGGCAAAGTACTTACAGGAGACGCGCGATTTCAATGGAAAAGTCCACCTCATCTTTCAGCCAGCCGAAGAAGGGGGAAAAGGAGCCCATCGAATGCTTGAAGAGGGCTTGTTCGATGAATTCCCCTGTGATTATATCTTTGGTCTACACAACTGGCCGATGTTGCCCGTAGGCAAGATCGCAACAAGAGTGGGTCCTTTGTTGGCCTCTGTGGATGAGTTTGAATTTAAAATTACCGCCGCTGGCGGTCATGCTGCGATGCCACACTTTACCAACGACCCATTGATCATCGCTACCCAGATATCGACAGCCTTACAAACCATCGTCAGCCGCAATGTCGATCCCATTGAAACAGCAGTCGTGAGTATCTGTAACTTCAATGTAGGAACTGGCGCATTCAATATCATCGGTGACACAGCCACCATCGGCGGGACAGTGCGAACCTTCTCACAAGATGTACGCCTGATGATCAAGGAACGCATCGACACCCTCGTCACTCAGATCTGTGCGGCCTTTGATGCCACTGTCGAGATCACGTATACGATGAAGATAGATCCAACGGTCAACACAGCGGACGGTGTCGCCATGGCCGTTGAAGCGGCTGCCGCTGTTGTAGGTCGCGACAACATTAGCACCTCCCACCCTCCCACCATGGGTGGCGAAGACTTTGGTGCTTTCCTCGCTGAGGTTCCCGGAGCCTTCATCCTTGTAGGGCAAGGCGTGGGTGACACAGAGAGCCCACACTCACAAACCCTCCACAGCCCCTATTACAACTTCAACGACGACATCCTGCCGATTGGAGGAAGCCTCTTCGCGACCCTCATCACACAATACATGCCTCTTTCTTGATCGCTCCCAAGGGAAAGAGCTTGGGATTACGAAATAAAATGCGAGCTAGCTGACGACTTGCCGCTTTCTTGGTCGCTCCCACGAGAAAGAGCTTGGGATACTTGCACAAGAGAAGCCACACCGTGTACAACAGCCGTCGGAGTCATCGCGACCTCTGAAAGGCCCAACGAAAAGAGGAACGTTGAATAAAGTTGCCTGTTTTCCGTCTAAGGGGGGAAGGCCCGCTGATTCCCTATCCTATTCCTCTCTCTCAGCAGATTGGGATTCAATACCTATCCATCCCCAATGATGGGGTAAGGAGCAATAAGATGAAAAGGTTTCTTTTCGTGGCATTCACAGCCTTTCTGGCTTTCTTCTTCTTGACCATAGAGTCAGAAGAAGCAGAAGCCCATTCACATTCCAGTCGTCGGTGTCGCCGCTTGGCTCGACGAGTGGCTAGCTACAGACATATTCGCACAAAGTACCTCCGCCGATGGCGTCGTTGCAAGTGGCGCAGGGGTCGATATTCTCACCGATGCCGCCGCCTCAGACGTACTGTCAACCGTTGGTATGGGCACGTCAGCAGAGCACGTCACAGCTATCGTAAATGGGGCTGTCGTTTTGGTTGGAGCGAGTGGAGCGATCCATGGGCACAACGTCGTTACCAACGCAGGAAATGCCATCGCCTCTCACGAACGGTGGCCAGCTACAGGCGTATTCGTGCAAGTTATCTTCGCCGATGGCGTCGTTGCAAGCGACATCGTGGTCGATACTCTCGCCGATGCCGTCACCTCAGGCGTACCGTCAATCGCTGGTATGGCCACGTCAACAGAGCACGCGCCAACTATCGCGCCTGGGGTTGTCGTTTTGGCTGGAGTGCTTGGAGTAACCCATGGGCAACCCACCGACGTACCCGTCGTTACCGTGGACACTAAACTCAGTGTAGTCTAATCTGAGTAAACAAAAGCAAAGTGATATAAAGAAGGTGAATCCTCTAGGGTTCACCTTTTTTTGTACAACCTCACCGAAAAAAGATGACTTTGAGGAGCAAATGGATCTATTTGAGCATGCAAATCGGGAGCGAGAAAAGGCACAAACACCGTTGGCAGCGAGGATGCGCCCTCAGACCTTGGATGAGTTTATGGGCCAGGATGCGATCGTCGGTCCAGGGCGTTTGTTGCGTCGTGCGATTCAAGCAGACCAACTCTCCTCCTTGTTATTCTTTGGACCACCGGGCACAGGAAAAACAACCCTAGCTCAGATTATCGCCAACACAACGCAGGCTCACTTTATCGCGTTGAACGCGGTGTTGTCTGGAGTCAAAGACATCCGCTCTTCGGTGCAAGAAGCATCCTTACGCCGAAAAGATCTGGGACAGCGAACCATCCTGTTTGTCGATGAGGTGCATCGGTTCAACAAAGCACAGCAAGACGCCCTATTACCATGGGTTGAAAACGGTACAGTGATCTTGATCGGTGCCACCACAGAAAACCCCTATTTTGAAGTCAACAAAGCGTTGGTCAGTCGGTCCAGGATCTTTCAGTTGCAAAAGTTAGAAGCCGCTGCACTTGCAGGAGTCGCACACCAAGCTCTCACAGATACAGAGCGGGGGTATGGCAAAAAAGACATTCAGCTTGAGGCAGCAGCTCTTGAACATCTCGTTAATATCGCCAATGGCGATGCACGCACCTTACTCAATGCTCTGGAGCTGGCGGTAGAAACCACCGCTCCTGATCCAGATGGGGTGATCGCCATTGACCTCGCTGTCGCAGAAGAGTCTATCCAGCGAAGGGCGCTCTTGTACGACAAAGAAGGAGACGCTCACTTCGACACCATCAGCGCCTTTATCAAGAGCTTGCGTGGTTCCGATCCCGACGCGGCCTTATACTGGTTGGCCCGAATGGTATACGCTGGCGAAGATCCCCGATTTATCTTTCGCCGCATGTTGATCGCAGCCAGTGAAGATATCGGTCTCGCCGATCCACAAGCCGTGGTTGTGGTGAACGCATGTGCTGCAACCTTTGACCGTATCGGAATGCCAGAAGGACAATTTCCTCTGGCACAAGCCACACTTTACTTGGCAACAGCCCCCAAATCCAACAGTGTCATGGGCTTCTTTGACGCATTAAAAAGCGTCAAAGAAGAACGTGAGGACGATGTACCGACTCACTTAAAAGACAGCAGCCGCGACAAAGAAGGCTCAGGACACGGACAAGGCTATCTCTACCCCCATGCCTACCGGGATCACTGGATCGAGCAACAATACCTGCCTGACAACTTACAAGGACAGGTCTTTTTCCAACCGAGCCAGCAAGGTTACGAAGAATCGATCCAACAGATAGTGTCACGTCGTCGTGAGGCGCAGATCGCCGCCTTACTGGAAGGCGCAGGGGCTGCCCCATCTGAGATACTCACCTTCAGCCCAAAGGACGCAGTCCGAGAACGCTGGCTGCAACGAACCCAAAGCCAAATCGGTGAACGATTGGAACAGATGCGTGAGCGGATCTTTGCCCTGGCTTCCCCACAGCGGCACCATGTGATCCTTGACCTACGGGCAGAACATGGCCTCGTCACATGGGAAGCTTTGCGCTCATCCCCTGAGGGGGGTGTCTACAGCCGGGTCGAGAGTGAGAAGGACGCCAACAACCTGTTGCAACAAGCCAAATTACTCCCTGAAATCAACCGCCCCATACCGCTCCCCGCCTCCCTTCCAGAGTTACCACGATACCTGGACAAACATCACAACGATCTGCGATTTGATCATATTCTGGGATACAACACCCTCTTAAAAACGGTTGATAAGCCAGCATCCATCCTAGGTTGGAGCCACTGGCTACGAGCCGATGGATGTATTGTCCTGGCAGAAACGATTCCTCAACACACCCAACGCCTCTATCGTTTGCTACAAACCGACTGGATTCCCGAAGAGTTACGAGAGCGACTCATCAAGGCCGAAGAAGCTATCTATCAAGACCCCGATGATCCGATGGTAAACTGGGATGCAGAAACCCTTGTGGCACACCTTGAGGCTGCTGCCCTCAAAGTCAACTGGCAGCAAGAAGAGAGCAAGACAGAGGTATGCTTGACCCCACAAGTCCTGCAACGCTGGTTCCCTGAAAACCCTCGGGACAAAAG
>JALTMC010000134.1:2937-14107 GCA_027005175.1 Myxococcales bacterium | reverse complement strand
GGACAAAAGCTACGCCCAACGTCTGACTCTCACCCTCAGCAAGCCTGAGATCGACACCATTCAAAACCTATTCCGCAACAAACTCAGCAACCAGACGGTCCAATGGTCATCGAAAACGCTCTTTTTAAAGATCCTTCAACCTTGGGGCCGTCCAAAAAGAAAGTAGTTGATTTGCGCTTCGATTCGCCGCCCTGGCAAGGCTCTCCGACGAGAGAATAGCTTGCTATTCCGAATCACACTGTTGCATGAATGGAAAAAGCCTGTTCACATGGATGAAGAGGAGGGGGACAGACAGAAATGACAATCTGATTGTGGGAAAGCAAGAAGAAAGAAGAAAGAGCTCCAATCAGGAGATCAGAGGAGAGGGAGGCCGTTTGGATTTAGGCAGCGTTTTGATTCACTCGGCGACGACGTATCGCAAGGCCGAGAAAGCCAACGAGTAGAAGCAACATCATACCCGAGAATGGAGCCTCAGCAGCAGAGCAGTCACAGCCCCCCTTGGGAGCGATGATGTCACCTGTGGCTTCCTTGGTAGAGCTGCCTTCTTTGACAGAATCGTCTTTTGTAGACGCATCGGGAGCTGCCTCAACCGCAGGCTCACTGGAGCTTGCATCGGTGGTGGCTTCAGGAGTTGCTTCGGCAGTCGCCTCGGGAGCCACTTCGGCAGTTGCCTCGGGTGTCACTTCGGCAGTCGCCTCGGGAGCCACTTCTTTGGGTGGAGCATTCTTGGGGTCGCACTGTGCTTGATTCTTGCGAACCTTACAGAGCAAGTCCGTTGGACAGGTGACGTTCGCACACGGGTCATCGACACACTGACCTGCCGGATTACAGTAACGCTTGGTTTTACAGGTGACACCAGCACAATCGTCTTTGACACAAGAGCCATTCAAACAGATCTTACCCGAATCACACTTCACACCACTGCAGGAGTTTGCTTCGCACTTACCGTCAATACAGTACTCGCCAGACTTACAACTCACACCGTCACAGCTCTTGATACAGTTTCCTGCACGACAGAACTCGCCTGTGGCGCACTTTTTCCCTTCACAAGGATTCGCAACACATTTATCGGCCTGACAGATCTGTGTGTTCGGACAAACATAGCCATAGCAGTTGTCTTCAACACACTTGCTTGCCATACAGCGCTGACCTTTTGCACAGGCGGGAGAGCAAGCACCTTCTTGGCAAGAACCTTCAACACATTTTTGTGAACCGAAGCACTCATCATCTTTGGTACAACCCTTCCAACAACGACCATTTTTGCAGGTGAAGCCAGTGCCGCAATCTTTGTCAGTGGAACAGGCCACAACACAAACACTACCCAGGCAGAGATTGTCTTTGGGACAATCTTCATGCTTCGTACAAGCCTTGGCCTTACAAGAGCCACTGTCGCAAGTTTCACCGGCGGCTTTGTTGCAATCCTCGTCCTTGGTGCAAGTAGCAGGTGCGGTGCAAGCACCTGCTTTACAGATGGAACCTGTGGGACAGTCACCATGGTTTGCACATTTCTGTACTTCACACTTACCTGCCGTACAAGCTTCTCCCAGCTTACAGAGCTTCGTACCATCATCAACTTTACCGTTACAGTCGTCGTCTTTGCCATTGCAGGTTTCGGTGCCAGCCTTCAGACCTTTGGCACTGCATTCCACACCAGAACCGTCTGCTTTGCAAGCTTGCTTACCTTTTTCTTCACAAGCACCCACACCAGCCTTACACTCTTTGCCTAAGTCGGCAAAACCTTCATCCACTTTTTTGTCACAGTCGTTGTCCTGACCGTCACAAACCTCTTTGGCTGCCGGCTTTCCGTTGTAGGCAGGGAAGACATTTTTGTCGTTGTCGTTGCAATCCAAGCTAGAGGGCACACCGTCTTTGTCAGCATCACCGACAATGGTCAGGCTGACTGCAAAGGATTGGTTGTCATTGTCTGACACTTCGTTGGTGACTTTGTTCTCAAAGTCAACCCAGGCTGCCATCTGACGTTTACCCAACTTAGCCTTGGCAGAAATGGTCACAATCTCTTTGTAACAGAGCTTGGTGTTGGCCTTAAATCCCTTGATCTCTTTGTACTCAAAGAATTTACCAGCTGCCGTAAAGGTATCGAAATACAACGCAATTTTGAAGGATGTTGTTGCAGGAATCGCAACACCATAATTGGCAATGCAGGTTTCCATCTCGATCTTGCCACCCGGAGCCACAGTCTTTGTAGCCGGCTTGAGCGAAACAACAACAAGGTTGGGTTTGGTTGTACTGCGAACGAAGAATGGCGCAAGACGGCCATCGTTTGTGCCATTGGCATCAGCAGTGGCATTATCAGGGTCTACAAATCCAATGATATAACGTGTACCCGGAGTAACCGAGCTGGCATTGGGGATAGTCAGACTGATGGTTCGACAGTACGTTGGGGCTCCTTTCTTAAACTTCACAAGGTCAGCCACCTTGTACTCGATCTCTTTGAGCTTCGTGTCGCTTGTTGCACTGAAGGAAGAATCCGCTGAATAGTACAAGACCATCTTGAAGGCTTTCTTAACATCGGTCGTTCCAACATTTTGCACACAAACTTTAGCTTGTGTGATGGTTCCAGGGCCTCCACTGTTCGGGCTTAAGGTGAACTCTTGCAGGAACAAATCGGGTCCAGGTGGGTTGAAGCGTGCACTGATGATACCGCTACTTGCCGGACCTGAGTTGTTATTTTCATCCGACTCATTGATCTGAGAATCAGCATCGACAACCAAGCCGATCCAACCACCATTGGTGAACGAAGAGGGAATCTTTCCAGTGAAGGACTTACACACCGTTTTGCCAGCTTTGATATCCTTCATAACAAATGTACCAACTTCAGAGTCACTGGTAGAGATAAAGTCATTGGTGGAGACTCGAACCGACAACTTAAAGCTGCCAAAAACATCACCTTTGCCTTTGTTCTCCACACAGAAGCTAGCGGTAAAAGAATCACCTGCTCCCAGATAACTGTTGGTGAGAGTTACCTTGGAGTTAAACAGATCAGGTTGGTCAAACTTATCAAAGTTGGCAGCCACTACTTTGGTGTTGTCGCTGGTGCTGCTCTCACAGACCACAACAGGCTGGTTGACCCAGGCACCAATAAAGGCACTTCCCGGCTTCACAGCCGAAGTCACTTTCACCTTTTGAGTCACACATACGGTTTTACCGGCCTTTGCACCATTGGGGAAGTTGATAGTGCCCATCAAAGTATCACTAAATCTCGAAAGAGAGGAGTTGCTAGAGTACCAGATCCCCACTTTGAATGCAGCCGCATCACCGGTTCCTTTGTTCTCCACACAGACCTTCAACGTTAACTCGCTACCGATCTTAATCTTCGTGGCAACTGCTGGAACACCTGTCAGCTCTTTGATCGTCAGATTGGCAGGTTTATAGGTTGCTGTCGTGAATGACTTAACAGCAGAAGAAGAGGGATAGTTGTTGCTGGTACTTTTCTCTCCAAAGGCACGGTCATAGTTAGCATAAGGAGCCAAGTACCCTTTGGCACCGGAAGCCAAGCACGCCTTGAACACAATAGGAGTGTCTTTGACACAGACGACTTTCCCTTTGGCCACACCCTTGGGAAAGGGGATATCAGCCAACAAGGTATCACTGAAAGTAGAGATGAATGCATTACTTGAATAGTAAAAACCCACCTTAAACTTCGGTGCATCTCCTGTTCCGGTGTTCTTGATACACACCGTAACTTTAAGAGTATCACCTGGTTTGAAAGACGCCGGTGTCCAGGAATAAGAATCAATCGTCAAGTCGGGGCCAGGTAACGTAAACTTCTGACTCTTGGTGTTGTTGCTATCACTGAGTTCCTTGATCTTTCCATCAAAGTCAACCCAAGCATGAACATAGTTGTCGCCAATGCGAAAGTCACCAAAGCTAGAAGAGGACACAGTGGTGGGAAACTTCGCAGCGATCTTGGCGCATTCTGTTTTTCCAGCACCAATCGCTTTGGTGAAGGTATATTTGGCAATTTTGATATCAAAGGTGGAAGCTCGGGAGCTACCACCGATCAAAAGTTGGAGACCGATGGGAGGATTGGCATCCCCGTTTCCTGTATTCTTCACACAAACATCTACGGTAAAAGCAGCCCCTGGCTTTGCCGTGGCGGGAACACCTTTGATGGAGTCCACAACGAGATCCGGGAATCCACCCGAGTTCACGAATTTAATCGCTTTGATATTGTCTTTAAAGGTGGCGGTAGCTTCGCCCACTTTCAACTCAAAGTCAGCGATGATACCGATCCAGTTGTCCGCCCCCTTGGGTCCGTTAATGGTCGCAGGCAGGGTCGCTGTAATGTTGGTACACTCCGTCTTTCCTGCAAGAATATTGGCAATACCAGCCTCTTTCAGCTTCTTGTCCAGAACCACAGAGATGCTTGCATCTTGAGAATAGAACACACCGACTTTGAAAGCACCAGAAGCACCCGTACCTTTGTTTTTGATACAAACACGTAAGTTCAGACTTTCCGTTGCTGTGGCCGCAGCAGGAACGCCAGTAACAGAGTCAACCATCAAGTCAACAGTGCCCGAACGTTGAATCGTAACTGCGACACCTGTGGAGCCATTGTTGGTTTCGTTGCTCTCACCAATCGCCAGAGTTGAGTCAGCGTAGGCTCCGAAGTATCCTGCGCCAGGAACGGCATTAGCGGGCAACTTACCCGACACACTGACACAGATCTCTTTGCCTTTTGCCAGACTAGAGATCGAAGATTCTGCGATCTTTTGGTCGGCTGTCGTGATCTTTTTGTCAGCCGACAAATAGATCGCAACCTTGAATGCCCCCCCCACATCCAGACTGGA
Organism: Myxococcales bacterium; assembly: GCA_027005175.1. Classification (GTDB taxonomy): domain Bacteria; phylum Myxococcota_C; class UBA6777; order UBA6777; family UBA6777; genus M3003. Next base: position 9,296 of record JALTMC010000134.1, on the reverse strand, counting down.
GTTATTCTTCACACAAACACTGGCAGTGATGGTATCGCCCGCTTTCGCTTTGGTTGGGAATCCAGTCACTTTCGAAACGACGAGATCGGATGCGACAACAGTAAACGCAACACCCTTGTCATTATTGTTTTCATCGAGTTCTGCAACTTTACTTGTTGGTCTATCTACCCAAGCAAATAGATTGTTTGCTCCAATGCTGAAATTACTAAAAGAACCCGAACCAAACTTTGCTGGGAACTTTCCAGTAAGAGTGACACTTGTACTCGCACCACCCGCCAGATCAGAGGTGATGTCTTTGCCCGTCACCAGTAAGTCCGAACTGGAAAAGAAAGTATTTTTGGAGATCCGAATTTCAACCCGGAAAGGTGCTTTGGCAGGGGTATTTCCCCGATTCTTGACCTTCACTACAATGGAGAACGGCGTATTGGTTGTCGCCGTTTTTGGGACACCGGTAATCGACTCGATAATCAAGTCTGGGCCGGGAATGGAAAATTTAGCAGTTCCACGATTGTTGCCTTCGTTACTCTCTTTGACAGCCAGATCCTTATCAACATAGGCCGCCACATAGTTGTTTCCAACCTTGAGCCCAGCAGGCAACTTGACAGTCATCTTCTTGCATCCAGACACACCGGCTTTCAAGCCTGTCCAAGACAAGACACCAATCGTAGCTGCTGTCGCTGAAAAGAAGGTGGTGGTGGTGTGATAGATGCCGGTCTTAAAGGCACCAGCATCTTTGTTACCTGTATTCTTGATACAGATCTCTACATTGACAGAATCACCTGACTTTGCAGTTTTGGGGACACCTTTGACAGCCTCAACGATCAAATCGGGTGCCGCCGTGATCGGCAAAGCAACAAAGTTGTTGCTTTCGTTCGACTCCGAGACTTTCCTGTCATAGTCAACCAATGCACCCACAAAGCCTGTAGGCTTTGTACTTGTGGGAAGCTTTGCAGCGACATTCTTCTGACAGAACTCAGTGCCCGCTTTCAAGCTGGTGACGTTAAAGGTTGCCAGGCGAGTGTCACCGGTTGAGATGAAGTTGTTGGTGGAGTAATACACGCCTGTTTTGAATGCCCCTGCATCAACTTTACCGATGTTCTTCACACAGATTTCGAGGGTCAGAGTATCACCTGCTTTGGGTAGAGAGGAGGGGAATCCTTTGATGGTGCTGATAATCAAATCAGACCCTTCAAGGGAAACAGGTGCAGTCTTGGTATTGTTCTTCTCATTGGTCTCCGCAATAGCCTTACCAGAGTCAACAAACACACCAAAGTAACGAGAGCCCAAGGAAGCACCTGTGGGAATTTTACCCGAAACGGATTTGCAAGATGTTGTTTTGGCCAGACCTGCGACAGAAATCTCTGCAATCAAGTTTCGAGAGGAGGGGAAGGTTGTTTGTGTGGAACTGAAAGAGTAGTACAGTCCTACCTTGAAGGTACCTGTGACCTTGTCTGGCCCATTGTTCCGTATACAAACAATGCTACTAATCGTAGCACCTGGAGAAGAGGTCTTGGGTGCATTGATCGACACAACTTCCAAGTCAACCTTGGTAGCAGAGGGAGTCACCTTAAACTTGACCGCTTTAAAGTCATTGTTGTTGGAATCACTGCTTTCCGTCACTTTTTTGTCGTAATCGACAATCGCACCCCAATACCGATCGCCAACTCCAACCTTGGAGCCCGTCACAGTACCTTTGACAGTGGCACATACTTCTGCCCCACCCGCATTAACATAGGCAACAGCAGCAGAGCGGATACGATTATTACCTGTTGAGATAATTGAGTTGTCAGAAATATACAGACCAACATTGGCTTTTGCAACATCCGCTTTGCCGGTATTTTTGACACAGATCGACACAGACACTGAGGAACCTATGGCAGCCGTGGCAGGCAAGCCCGTCACCTTTGAGACAATCAGGTCCGCAAGCTTGTGAGGAGGGACAGTAAACTTGACCGCTTTAAAGTTGTTCTTTTCATTGCTCTCACCCACTCTGCTCCGAGGACCATCAACCCAGGCAAAAAAGTAGTTATCACCGGGACCAAAGTTGGAAGATCGATTGGTTACAACGGTGGCAGGAAACTTTCCTTTGATGGCTAGAATCGCACTTGCACCCACAGCCAGATTCGCGAGCACATTTTTGCTGGCCACAAACAAGTCACTGCTCGTATAAGTGGTATTTTTGGAGATGCGCAAATCAAGGTTGAAGGGAGCCCGCGCCAGGGCGGTCCCTTGGTTCTTAATCGTGACCTTCACGGAAAAAGACATACCTGGAGTTGCTGAAGTGGGAACGCCTGTGATGGAAGTCACAATAAGATCGGGCCTTGCCTGAGCCAGGACAGTGCCGGGCAGCGCAAGGCAAGCCAACGCAAATAGGGGAATAAGCCAACGTTTGAGAATCATAGAAAAACCTCTCTAGCAAGGGTGGGGGTTACGAACGAGGAGAACAAACAGAAACCTCGTATCCAGAACTGTCTCTAGGGGACGACTTTGATTGTGATCTTTACTCAAGAGTTCAAGTTGTCATAGGAAGCATCTCACAGTAAAAGAAAATACAAGCAAAAAGAAATCAAATGATGGATCTCACATGGAGAGACCCGACCTGAAAGCTTTTGCTCTCAAAAAAAGTGAAGATCTTCTGGATTTTTCCTTAACAACCCTGATGACGAGAAGTTTTATACCAAAAGGCACAGAAGGGTCAAGGACATCTAGCCCTACAACAAACCAGAGTAAAGTAAGGAACTGAGCCAAGTTTTTGGTAATAAAAGGAGATGAACCATGACCATGCTCATTTCATTTTCATGATGATCTCACGGCACGGCCACACCATCCGTTCTCCCAAATACTCTAAGAAGCCTGTACAAGGAAGGAAAAAGATAGAGGATGCACCTTTCCTCAGAGTTTATTTTTTTGTAAGGAAAGAGCAAGAGCACCACTCTAATAAGAAATCGCAAACAAGTCAAACCGAGTCTCACGATGTCCAGATGGGTGCGATCCCAAAAAGGGGGACAAATCTGTGAGAACTTGCTACTTGCTACTTGCCCTTAAGATAAAATGTACAGAGATTCAGTGCTCCCAATCTACATCAGCGAGAGTCTACCCCTTGTTTGTCATAAGACCCCTCCCCCTATCACTTTCTGATGGCCCACGTGGTTCGAACCGCCGATCCGCCTCACGTAACTGACTGAAATCATTAAAACTCTATTTTAAGTTTGGCCCAAATTTGCGAAACTCCACCAAGATCTTGCTGGCTAACTCATTGAAATGTTTACTCCACAGGGCGGTTCGAACCACGTGGGATGGGACTCCAACTTCCCCCTCCCTACCAACGGTGGAGGAGGGGGATAGGGGAGTTGACGTAGGTGAAGCCATGGTTGGGGCATCAGATGGGATGGGAATTGACTTCCTTAATTTGCCAATGCTCTCCCACCTTGCGCCAGTACATGGTCCTGATCCCCTCTTCCTTGTAGACGGAGCCGACAGCATCAGCATCAGGACCACCGGTCGTTTTGATTGTGGAGCGCATACGGATCTGATGAAATTTAACAGCCAGCTCAGAATCGGATTGCTTCACCACCTCTAGTTGCTGAATGCTCACTCGGATCCAAGAACTCTTTTGCGCGAGTGTCCACTGAGCCCTTGTATAATCGTCTTTGTTGCGCTTGCTCACAGCGTCAAAGAACTTCTCGTGATAAAACTTGCGATACGCCGCTTTGGCTCGTGGAGAGAGAGGTTTTTCTCCCAAAGCGACCCAGGCTCTTCGCCATCGCTCCATAAGGAGGCGAACCATCGGAGAGACTTGTTGGGCCTGCTCGATCTCTGCACCGCCGTCCTGAATCACAACCTCCAACCGTGAAGATGAAGGGTAAGGTACAACTCCTCCATCCTGACCTCCTTCTCTCTGGGATGCCAGGTTCCCTCCGTCTTGAGGCTTCGGGAATTTAGGGGCGATCGCAACAAAGTAGATAAATAGACCGGCGCATAGTAGTAATGTCAAAGGTAGCAACCAGCCCAGACTGGATGTTTTTTGGGTTCGAGAGTGTCCCATTGCCATTGTCTCCTCGTAAGGAGAGACGGATGAAAGGTCCAAATGACTGCCAGTCACACCAGGCAGAGAGACATCGTTGAGCGCTTCCAAAAAGGAGAGCGCTGATGGGATACGCCATTCCGGCTCCTTGGCAAGGGCTCTTGCGAGAAGCTCTTCCAGTGCGGGGGGCCAATCAACATCAGGACACAATTCATGGAGAGAAGGGGCAGTCTCCAGGGTGTGTTGAATCGCAAGTATATCGACAGTCGCTCCGGAGAATACATGCTTTCCGGTCAGCATCCACGCCAGGATCAAGCCGGCGGAATAGAGGTCTGTGGTGGGGCCATATTTTTCTTTATCGCCGCGAAACTGCTCCGGAGCCATATAGCGCAAAGAGCCGACCACAGTGCCTGTTTTGGTGAGTGTATCTTCATCCACCCAAGCCAAACCAAAATCAAGTATTTTGAGAACCCAATCCCCCTTGTCTTCGACCAACATCAGGTTGGAAGGCTTGAGATCGCGATGCACCACTCGTTTTTGATGAATGTGGTGAAGCCCTAAAAGCAGTTGGGAGAAAAGAGAGCGTGCCTGGTAAGGAGAGAAGCGTCGCTGAGGAAGGTTATCGATGGCAGCTCGCAAGGTGCTTCCATCACACCACTCCATCACCAGATAGATCCCCATATCCTCGACATCACAGAATCCAAAATCGTAGAGTTTGACAACTTGAGGACTATCCAACTCAAGCAAAACTTTGGCTTCTCGAAGGAAGCGCTGCTCGACATCAGCTCGACCAATCAACTCACGATGAAGTATTTTTACCGCAGCTTTCTTTCGTGTCCGACGGTGGATGGCCTCATATACAGAAGCAAATCCTCCCTTACCGATCAGGCGTAGGAGAGTGTAGTCACCAATCGGATGCAGATACAGCCTACACTTCCCACAGAAGTAAGTGTCTGATGAATTACGAAAAGTACACGCGGGACACCTGATCATCGGCTTTTATTTCAATCCAAAACACTACAAAATCGCACAATAACCGTAAATATAGAGCATTTTCACCCCACAAGCAAGAGTCGATTATAGGTCCATGACTCATGCCTCATGAACCGTGAAGAAGGAAACAGAAAAAAGAATGTCCCACATTTCGCAGAAACAACTTGACACTACTACGACAGGTACAGCAGGTATCCTTATGTACAAAGAAGTCGCAGACAACTTTGTTGTCATCACAAAACTCAAAGTATTTGACAATACAACACGCAAACCCCCAGGAGACCCGCTCCATTCTGCAGGACTTCTGGCGCAGGTTCCCAACAATCCCCGTGATCGCCTCAAAGAGAACTGGGTGATGGTTAATTTGGGCTACCAAGAAACGGCTCTCGGTTCAGAGTCCAAAAGTACAGAGAACTCTGTGTCAAAGTTATCCAAAAAGCACCTCACGGCCAGTGAAGGACTCGTTATGTTGTGCCGAGTGGGTGATTGGCTCTTTACCTATCGATGGACCCAAGATGATGCAGGATGGGCGAAGCTAACTCAGTTCAAGCACCCTGACCTTCCCCAGAGGCTGCAAGTCCGACTGGTCGTAAATAGCGATAAAAAAGACGCCACTATCCGTGCAGAATTTGATGATATCCGGTTCCATGCACCTCAAACAAAGCTCGATGGCCTCCCCTTCCTCAAACCATGAAAAGGTCCACCAGGGCCTTGACAAGAGCCCGCTACTTTGCTAGGGGAGGGGCCTGTAAAAAGGATTCAAAATCCTCTACTTCTTCTCCGTGAATAGAGGAGAGGTACAGGCTTTTGGATTCAGGTTGGATCATCAACGCAGCAAGACTTGCTAAAAAGATAACCCTGCATTTATTCGTCCGCGAATAGATACCGAGTTGTTACACGGGAGTTGTGCGTTTGGTGCTCCCCCATTGTTGTATGCCAGAATCAAAACCCTCTACTTCTTCTCCGTGAATAGAGGAGAGGTACAGGCTTTTGGCTCTGCTCAAAAATCATAAGAGCAAACGGACCTCACAAGAGTGTAACAAAACTCCCGAGAGGTACATTCGCTTGCTCGAAAAAGAGTGTTCATGATAACACTGACGGAGAGTTCTTATGCCAAAGATAGCGCAAGAAAAAGAGTATCATTCCATTCGACACCTGTGGTGGGCTGCGGCCTTTTTCGTTGTCGGATTTTGCTCTTTTCCGGGAGAGATTTTTGCTCACAGGGCCAAATCCTCCACAAACAAGGCCAAATCCTCCACAAACAAGGCCAAATCCTCCACAAACAAGGCCAAATCCTCCACAAACAAGGCCAAATCCTCCACAAACAAGGCCAAATCCTCCA
>JALTMC010000134.1:0-2927 GCA_027005175.1 Myxococcales bacterium | reverse complement strand
AAGCACATCCCTGCAAAAGCGCCCCCGGCAGCGAAGAGAAACACCAATGGTGTTGGGAGGTGGTACACAGTCCTTCCGCAGAAAAAGAAAGCACAGTACTCATAGAAAAAGCCTCTCAAAGCCAAAGACACATTTGCTTCCCCAGGTTGATGTGATAGGCAGAAAGCCTGCTGAACTCGACAGTGTTGCGGGTTCTGCTAGCGTCATCAACCAAAAAGCACTGCACAATAACATGCCAGTAAATACAGGAGAGGCTATTCGAGAAGTCCCTGGTGTAAATGTAAGCGATGAAGATGGAATGGGGCTACGTCTCAATGTTGGAATTAGGGGCCTTGATCCAGTTCGCAGCCGCAAGATCCTTATCCTTGAAGATGGTATCCCTGTAGCAATGGCTCCTTACGGTGAGCCTGAAATGTACTATACGCCCAGAATCGAGCGAATGCAGCGTATTGAACTTGTCAAAGGTAGTAGTTCCATTTTATGGGGTCCCCAGACCATTGGGGGAGTGCTTAACCTCATAACAAAAGACCCCCCAAAACAGTTCCGCTTGCGAGCCTCGGCTCGATACGGAAGCTATAACTATTTTCAGGCCCATGTAAGTGTTGGTGATACTATTGGAAACTTTGGCTACCTGTTTGAAGTCATACACCAACGCTACAATGGCTTTCGCAAGCTGAACCTAACGATGACGGACATTTCAGGAAAGATGGTTATACGAATTTCCAAACGCTCTATTCTAGGGGTAAAACTACAATTTTACGACGAGCTTTCTCGTGCCACATACCTCGGGCTAACCACTCCACAGTTCGAAAACAACCCCGCAAAGAATCACGCCCTCTATGATCGACTCCCCATTCGTCGCTATGGTGTTTCACTGCAACACAAATATCTGTTTGAAAGAGCAGGGCTCCTTCAAACAACATTGTACACACACTACCTCACTCGATTTTGGCAACGTCAAGACTTTGACCGCACAGCAAAAAGTGGCACACCATACGAGCGAATCGTCAATGGAAAAAATGTCATAGATTCGAAAGCACCAAGTGATGGAAGTAGTATATTCTTTCGAAACTCGACAGGTAATAGAAATCGTGCGTTTACCGTAGCCGGTCTTGAATCTCGCTACACACTGGAATACAAGCTAGGTCCCATAGAGAATGAGTTTATCCTAGGACTGAGATTTCACTATGAAAACGCTGATGAGATGCGTATCAATGGTCAAACCAAGCAATCACCAGCTGGCACCATTCGAGACATGGAGAACCGCAGAACTTTTGCTATGGCAGCTTATCTACAAAACAGCTTTGCCTTCTTTAACCGTAGGCTTAAAATCACTCCTGGTTTTCGATTGGAGATCATGTCTCCATCTCGTCGAATACTACGAACACGCATAAAGCAAGCTGATGGCTCTAGAATTCCACAAGATACAGATCGGTTCGAAAGCTCTTTGATGATAGCACCCATTCCAGGAATTGGTATCTCTTATGAGATCGCTAAAGGATTCAACATTTTCACGGGTGCCCACAGAGGTTTTGCTCCTCCTCGCACCAAAGACTCTATCACCTCAAACGGAGACAACCTAGAATTAGATCCTGAGTACTCTTGGAACTTTGAACTCGGTTTACGAGCACGTCGAGGTAACTATTTCCATGCTCAACTGGCTGGCTTTGTGATGGACTTCCAAAATCAGGTAATCTCTCCCTCTGAGTCGAGCGGAGCGGTTGCAGCTGATCCCCAAAATGCAGGAAAGCCTATCATAAATGCGGGGCAAACCTTACATGCCGGACTGGAAGTCAGCGCAAGCTTTGATCTCCCTGCCTTCTTGCAAAGACGCTTCAACATGCCCCTCACTCTCAGCTATACTTGGGTCCCCTACGCTGCGTTTGTTGGTGGGAAATTTGACCAGAACCGCCTCCCTTACGCCCCAGAACACATGCTCTCAGCCAACCTTCGCTTCACTCATCCTACAGGCTTCTCTGCGAGTATATCAGCCAACTTCATCAGTGCCCAGTTTGCAGACAAAAACAATACAGTCACGCCCAGCATTGATGGACTCATCGGGCAAATCAATGGCCGACTTTTACTGAATGCTCGGATTGCTTATACCTTCCGCCGAGGGAGATATAGCATCGGCGGTTTTATTGCAGGAAAAAACCTTACCAACAACATCTACATCAGCAGCCGACGTCCTCAAGGTATTCGAATCGGTGAACCACTACAGATCATTGGTGGAATTCAGGGAACACTTTAATCAAGCCACTCCTAACCAAAACATTCAAATGACCGAGTAACGATGTGGCCTCAAACCTCCAGAGGCTTATCGATTAATTCAGTTGAAATCGAATAGGGACTTGAAACGTTTTGGAAGGCTTAAGAAACTCAGAAGGCATAGACGGCCAAGGAGAAGCAGCACTCACCATGCGAATGGCCTCTCGATCAAGAATAAGATGGCCGCTGGACTGAATCACTCGCGGCTTCCCCATCAATCGACCATGCCGAGAAACTCGGATCAACAACACAACCAAACCCTCGTACTCCATCCGCTTTGCCATAGGAGGATAACGCTTATGCCGTAGAATCGCTTGGTAAAGAGAATTGCCGTAGGGCCTCAAATCCACAGGCTGGCGCGGAGCTGCCCTCTGAACTGGCTGCGGAGTCATTTCCTTAACAAGCTGAGGTCGGACCATACGCTTTGCTTGAGGCTGCTTTGGTTGCTTTTTCGGAGCAGCCTTTGCCACAGCCTTCACTGGAATGACAGGCTTCAACCTACGAGGCACTGGGATAGGAGAGACTCGCCGCCGAACTCGCCTCCGACGCTGCCGAACCTGCCTTCGACGCTGCCGAACTCGCCTCCGATGCTGCCGAACTCGCCTCCGACGCTGCCGAACTCGCCTTCGATGCCGCCGAACTCGCCTTTGCTGTGGCTT
>JALTMC010000133.1 GCA_027005175.1 Myxococcales bacterium | reverse complement strand
CCTGCTATTGTTCACTTTTCTCTTTGACAACCGCCGCAGGCAATGCATCGAGAGAAGCGCGGGAGTGTGAGCGAGCATTAATTAAAGCTTTCTCCATGTCTCGATGCATCAGTCGGGATTCAATCTCGTGACTGACAAGAAAAGCATGAACCATCTCCGCCATATACACCGATCGATGTTGTCCACCAGTGCAGCCAAAAGCGACGTTGAGATAGTGCCGATCGCTTTGTTGATGACGTCGCACCAGAAACAACAGTAAAGGTTTGAGATGTTCCAAGAACAAGGAGGTATCCTCTCGTTGCTCCAGATAATCACGAACAGCGGGGTCACGACCACCTTGAGAACGCAAGGCTTCCACCCAGTAAGGGTTGGGTAAAAAGCGAACATCAAACAACATATCCACATCCTGAGGCAGACCATTTTTAAAGCCAAAGGAAGAAACTGTAATCTGAAGGGTTGATGTATCCAGTCGTTCCGCAAAGAGTTTGCGTAATTGTCGCCGCAACTCATGAGGTGCTAGCAGAGATGTATCGATCACAGGATCTGCAATCTCTCGAAGAGGTGCCAACATAGCACGCTCTGCTTGTAGGCCATCCGAGACAGACTCTCCCACCAAAGGATGAGGTCTGCGACTTTGAGCATATCGTCTTTGCAGCGTGAGGTTATCGCTGTCCAGAAACAAGACCTTCGGCTGATAGGAGCGTGTGTTTGCAATACTCTCTATGATCTCACGGCCATGAGCCGAGACCTCAGGTTGCCGCACATCCACAACAACCGCCAAACGCTCCATTCGGTCTTCCAATTGGTCAAGGAGCTGAGGCAACAGAACGAAGGGCAGATTGTCCACACAGAAGTAGCCATAGTCTTCCAAAGCCTTCACGGCTACACTCTTTCCTGAACCACTCATTCCCGTGATCACCACAAGATTCTGCAACATGGTTCTCCCAGCCCTCTTGTCTAACGTTTCAAGATGATATGAATCCATTGACTCTTTACTACCTGCTCTTCAACACGGAAACTCGGGTGAAAACAATATCTCTGTTTAAAGCTGTTGTTCAAACAATAGGATAGATTCATATATTTCATCGACAGAGGAATGGTCAAGGAGTTGAGTCAACAATGTGGTTCCTTTGAACAACCTACAAATACGAGCAAGTACCCGTAAATGTTCTACCACCGATTGCGAGGGAGAAACCAACGCCACAAACAAATGCAACGGTGGCTCTTTGGAATGAAGTAGGCCAATTCCTTCTCGACTGATCCCCAGAACAGCCAGGGTGTGTGGCAAATGTGGCATCCGACAATGAGGGATTCCCAAGCCTTCTCCTAGATTTGTGCTGCCCTGTAGCTCCCTCTCCAAAAGACGCCTAGCGACCTCTGAGGCATCGGGAACCATCGAAGGGTACACCTTCGCAAGACGCTCCGAAAGCTCCACCAACACCTGCTGGTGCTCACGAGCTTCTAAGTCCACGATGATCGCTTCAGGTTTGAGAATTTCAATGATTTTCATAAGACACGTAAGAACCTAACACAAGAGGAGATCAGCACAAAAACCGGCACTTCAGACAAAACCGGCACTTCAGACAAGAAACTAATACGGTCGTTTTCGTTTACTTGAAGAAGCAATTCCCAACATACCACGATATTTTGCAACAGTGCGCCTCGCGATACTAACACCCTCTGTTTTAAGGATTTTAACAATCTCTTGGTCAGAGAGTGGTTTCTTCCCATCCTCATCTGCAA
>JALTMC010000132.1 GCA_027005175.1 Myxococcales bacterium | reverse complement strand
GTTCACGACTGTACCCCACAGAATATACGAAGAGACGGACTATGCCAAACATAAAAATCAAAAGCTAGACCGAACGATTGATGTTGTTCGTCATGGAAAAGAGCAAAGCCTGAGCAGGTGCGAGGAAGTGCCGAATGCGGGGTTGACGAAGAGTTTTTGCTCCCTTAGACTCCAGAAACGAGAAACAACAACCGCCCATACTGAACAAGGGATATTCAACGATGCCAAGTGCCGATTCGCTACCAGAGATTGTCAGCCCTGCTATGTTTTTGGAAAAACTCGTACCAGGGTGGGCAGAGGATGTGTTCTCTCCACCGATGCTCATTGAAGACGTTGCCTTCCAACTGCAAATCGAAGTCGAAGGAGCTTCTGAAAGTCCGTGGTCCATTGGACTCGATCTTGGCGACTACAGCGTTTCACGTGGAACAGCCTCGCGACCCTTATTGACCATCCGAGGAAAGCTTGCACATTGGAATATGACCTGGGGTCAATGGATTCGTGACCTTGCAAAAGAGATCGAAGAGGCGGGTGGGCCCGAAGAATTTATTGAAAAAATAGAAAGCATCGCTAAAAAACAGGGTCATGCCTTTAAACTCAGCGATGAAAAGCTAGAAGCTCTGGCAGGAATCCCCACAGTCTTTGCCTGTCAGATTGAGAATTTTCAAGGACAAGAGTTAACACTACGTGTCGGTTTGTACAATACCAACCTGGAGGAGGCCCCTCGGTTTACGCTCAAGATGGATGGAGAAACATTTGTTGGTTTGCGCGAACAAAAAGTGAATCCTGTGACAGCCTGGAAACAGAAGCGTATCGAGTTAAAGGGAGATCTTGTTCATGCAACAAAACTATTGCGTATCTTGCAACGGAAAGATTAATCTCTGATGCCAAGCTCCAAGACAGTCACAGCCGAACAGATTCGAAAGGACATATTTTATGACAACATTGTTGATCGCATTGGGCTCGATTGTGCTTTATGTCGTGGCCTACAATACGTATGGTCGGTGGCTATCGAGCAGGGTTTTTAAACTCGATCCCAACGCTCCCGTCCCAAGTGTGACATTGGCAGATGACAAAGACTATGTACCCACCGATAAGTCCGTTGTCTTTGGACATCACTTTACCTCCATCGCTGGAACAGGCCCCATTGTTGGACCTGCGATTGCAGTGATGTGGGGTTGGATACCTGCGTTGTTGTGGGTTTTGTTTGGCTCTATTTTTATGGGCGCTGTCCATGATTTTGGAGCCTTGATTATCAGCATGAGGAATCGTGGACAAACGATCGGTGATGTGGCAGGACGCATTGTAACACCACGAGTACGAGTCCTATTTTTATCCATCCTGGTGATGGCACTGACCATCGTTCTTGCCATCTTCGGACTGGTCATTGCGGCGGTCTTCAGAAAATATCCCTCAGCCATCTTGCCTTGTCTTCTGCAAATCCCTATTGCAGTGGTGATCGGTGCTTTTTTACACCGCAAAGGTCGAGGGATATTCCTTCCCTCTATGATCGCGTTGGCCTTGATGTATATCACGGTCTTTTTTGGGAACTGGGGTCCTTTGCAGAGCTTCAACCAAAGCCTCGCAGGCTGGCCTGTCATGACATGGGTTGTGGTGCTGTTGGTCTACTCTTACATTGCCTCAGTTCTACCGGTTTGGACACTCCTGCAACCCCGCGACTATATCAACAGTCTGCAGCTTATCACGGCCTTAGCGATGGTGATCCTTGGCTTGTTTGTGGCCGGAT
>JALTMC010000131.1:629-7351 GCA_027005175.1 Myxococcales bacterium | reverse complement strand
GACTACCCAGATTATGCAAGCTCTGTCGCTCGCTCGATCTTGTCTGGAGAATCGGAGAGAGGAGTGCTTGTGTGTGGAAGTGGGATGGGGATGAGCATCGCAGCCAACCGCTTTCCTGGGATACGAGCCGCGCTTTGCCGGGAGCCCGTCACCGCAGAGTTTGCCCGCGCCCACAACGACGCCAATGTTCTGGTGATGGGTGAGAGGTTTACCGGAACGGCTTTGGCCGAAGCCATTCTCCAAACCTGGTGGGACACACCCTTTGAAGGAGATCGACATGCCCGTCGTGTCGCAAAGATTGAGAAACAAGTAACAGAGAGGGAAGACCATGTTTGAGGCTCTCCGCCAACAAGACCCCGCCGTATTTCAGTCCCTGGCAGCAGAGTTTGTGCGCCAAGAAGATGGACTCGAATTAATCGCTTCCGAAAACTTTGTCTCCCGTGCCGTCTTACAAACCATGGGTACTCCCCTCACAAACAAATACGCTGAAGGTTATCCACGCAATCGTTATTATGGGGGTTGTCAGTACTATGACGAGCTGGAGATCCTGGCCATCCAACGCGCTCGTCAATTGTTTGGGGTCGAGCACGCCAATGTTCAGCCTCACTCGGGAGCGCAGGCCAATATGGCCGTCTACTTCGCGTTGTTGCAGCCTGGAGACACCATCCTCACTCTGGAACTCGCCCACGGCGGACATTTGAGCCATGGTAGCCCGGTTAACTCAAGCGGAAAACTATACAAAGCGGTGCACTACCGTGTGGACCCCACCACGCACCTCATCGACTATGAACATGTCTTAGAGCAAGCCCGAGAACATCAGCCGAAGCTGATTGTATGTGGAGCCAGCGCCTATCCGCGTCAAATCGACTTTGCCAAATTCCGTGAAATCGCTGACGAAGTCGGTGCCTTGTTGATGGCAGATGTCGCACACATCGCAGGACTGATCGTGGCAAAGGTTCACCCCGACCCCGTCCCCTATTGTGATGTTGTCACAAGCACAACACACAAAACACTTCGAGGTCCACGCGGTGGCATTATCCTCACAAGCAAAGAGCACAAGCGGTCCATCAATTCGGCCCTCTTTCCCGGAACACAGGGTGGCCCCTTAATGCACATGGTCGCAGCCAAAGCTGTGGCCTTTGGAGAGGCTCTTGAACCAGCCTTTGCGATCTACCAACAGCAAGTGATAGCCAACGCAAAGGTACTCGCACAAGCACTGCTCGACAAAGGTGTCGCACTCATTACAGGCGGCACAGACAATCATATTGTGCTGATGAACGTCGGATCACTCGGGCTGAATGGAAGACAATGTGAAGACGCTTTGGAAAAAGCAGGGATTACTGTAAACAAAAATATGATCCCTTATGATCCCAACCCACCACAAACAACCAGTGGGATTCGTATTGGCACCCCTGCCCTCACAACACGTGGCATGGGGCTCGAAGAGATGAAACAGGTAGCCTCCTGGATCTTTGAGGTCTTTGAAAATCCTGAAGAGGCCTCTGTCCTCCAACGAATCCGTGGAGAAGTTCGAGACATGGCACATCAATTCCCTCTCTACCCTGAATTGGTTGCAGCATCGAATTGACAACTCCCAAGGCGAAAGCCATCGAGAAGCCCTTCTATCCCAAGCCGAAAGGCATTGGGCTTTACGGGCTCTCCCCTAAAGAATGCGTTGGTTGCTTTCAACAACCAACAACCCAAACTGTAGAAAGACCCACGAGAAATGCGATGTCCATTTTGTACGTCTGAGAATACCAAAGTCATTGATTCACGCAGCAAGCAGGATGGATTTGTGATCCGTCGCCGACGGGTCTGTGAGAGCTGTGACAGCCGATTCACAACCTACGAAGAGATCGGTGATTTGCTACCGATGGTGATCAAAAAAGATCGGCGGCGGGAACAATTTCATCGTCACAAGATCATTCGTGGGCTCCACCAAGCCTGTCAAAAACGCCCGATTAGTACGGAAGTCATCGAAGAAATCGCGAGCAATATTGAGCGTTATTTGATGCAAAGCAGCGAGAAAGAGATCGAGAGCCGTCGCATTGGTGAGATCGTTATGGAGCGTCTGCAGGAGATGGACCAAGTCGCCTATGTGCGATTTGCCAGTGTGTATCGGGATTTTCGAGACATTGAAGAGTTCATGGAAGAACTAAAAAGCTTGCTGCACAAAGAAGGAAGCAGAGCCCAAGAGTAGGAAGCATAACCCAAAAGCAGGAAGCATAACCCAAAAGCAGGAAGCATAACCCAAAAGTAGGAAGCATAACCCAAAAGTAGACATGCTCTATGCTTCACCACGAAAGCACGACATGCCCTGTCTTTACGACGACAATGACAACAACAACAAGAATGGTCACGACAACAATGAGAACAACAACAGTGGTGGGGACTGCAAGAAGCCGACGCAGCCAAGCCACACCTCCTGTGAGTTGCGACGAAGCCAAAGGAGTAACATAGCGTGAGCACAGAGAGGCATCAGCACTGGATGCAACGCGCGCTGGAACTTGCAGCCCAAGCCCGGGGAAGAACCAGCCCCAACCCGATGGTTGGAGCTGTGATTATCGATGAGCAGGGCAACTGCCTTGCGGAAGGATACCACCATCGTGCGGGAGAAGCTCATGGTGAGATCGATGCGCTGCGAAAAGTAAACGGCAAAGCAGAAGGTGCGATCCTCTATGTAAACCTGGAGCCCTGTTGCCACGTCGGTCGTACGGGTCCTTGTACAGAGGCGGTGATTCATTCCGGAATCAAGCACGTGGTTGTTGGTATTCAGGATCCGAACCCCAAAGTGAATGGGCAGGGTATCGCACAACTTCGCGATGCAGGGATCAAGGTGACAGTGGGTGTCTTAGAGAGGGGTTGTCACAGTCTCAACTTACCGTACTTTACCTACATTCAGCAGCATCGACCGATGGTATCCCTCAAGGTCGCGATGAGTATGGATGCACGCATCGCCACACGAACAGGAGATGCCCGCTGGCTGAGCGGTAAGGAGGCAAGAAGGTGGGCTCACCAGATGCGCGACCAAGTTGACGCGATCCTTGTGGGAGCGAATACAGTCATAGCAGACAACCCAGCCTTGAATGTTCGACATGTGGAAGGCCAAGATCCCTTGCGTTTCGTGCTTGACTCCCATCTGCGGACACCGCTCGACGCCCAGCTCTACCAGCCACCTTTGGCCTCTGGCACATGTGTTTGTACCCTCGAATCGACCACACACCCCAAAGCACAAAAGCTTCAAGAGCAAGGGGTGTCGCTTCTCTCCTTACCCGCCGACTCCCAAGGACATGTGGACATACAAGCGTTGCTCCAACAACTGCACCGCCAGGAGATACAACAGCTCCTGGTTGAAGGGGGGGGCACCGTCCACGGCAACTTTTTACAAGCTCGTCTCGTCGATCGCATCTATCTGGTATTAACACCCTGGCTGGTTGGGGCGGATGGACGCCCGGCCTTTCGCTTTACAGGACCTGCGTTGTTGGCGGATGCCATGCAGCTCAAAGAGATGACAACAAAGCCTCTTGGAGCTGACATCCTGCTGGAGGCAACCCCACAATGGCCTGAAAGTAGCGGAAAGGAGAGATAAACCAAAAGAATCATTGAACCTCTCCTTCAATCGTGGCACTATGCCGCCAATTTTCGAGCCGGGCATCCACTCCAACAAGAGAGATTCCCCATCGAGAAAGCGAGATGTGTTCGAAAGAACATCAGGCTGTGCACAACACACTCTGATGTTGAAACCTGAGCGTACTTTACCGAAACAACTCCCTATATAGCTCTTTGATTTTTGATTTTTGATTCGTACTTTTTTTACAGGAGAGAAGCTACCATGACTGCCACAAAACGTGTACAGCAGGCCATCAACGATATTCGCAAAGGCAAAATGGTGATCCTGGTGGATGATGAAGATCGAGAGAACGAAGGTGATCTCTGTATGGCAGCAGAAATGATCACACCGGAAGCCATCAACTTTATGGCCATCCATGCCCGTGGTTTGATCTGCTTAACTCTCACAGAAAAACGCTGCGCCGAATTGGCTCTCCCTATGATGGTCAATGACACAGACAACCAAACTCCCTATGGAACAGCGTTTACAGTGTCTGTTGATGCACGTGACGGCATTACAACAGGAATCAGCGCCTATGATCGCTCTCTCACCATTCAAAAATCGATTGATCCAGCTCTACAACCGGCAGAATTGGTTCGGCCAGGACATATCTTTCCGCTGCGAGCCCGCGACGGTGGAGTGCTCGTACGTGCGGGGCAAACCGAAGGTTCTGTGGACCTTTCACGCCTAGCGGGCCTTCACCCCTCTGGCGTCATCTGTGAGATCATGCGGGAAGATGGGACCATGGCTCGTATGCCCGATCTAGAAGTGTTTGCAAAGAAGCATGGGCTCTCCATTGTAAGCATCGCTGATATGATCGAGTATCGGATGCAGAATGAATCATTTGTAGAGAAGGTCAAAGAGATCAGTCTCACTCTGGAAGGCCGCACAGAGTGCCGTGCGGCTGTGTACCAAGATCGCATAGATGGAAGACATCACATCGCCCTCTGTGTTGGAGAGTGGTCTGACGATGACACAGTCATGGTTCGTGTCCATCGCAGCAACACCTTTGGCGATGTCTTTGGCTTTCACCGACAAGATGGTCCCCCGAATATCCGCCAAGCACTCGCAACCATCGAAGAAGAAGGCCAGGGAGTCTTGCTCTACCTCAACTCCCGCCAAGATGGCTCTGATATGTTTTACTCCCTACTGTCCTACGAAGATCGACAAAATCATCCAACCCCCCCCATGGACTTGAGAGAGTATGGGATTGGTGCCCAGATCCTGGCTGGACTGGGCCTCAAAAACCTATGTCTACTCACCAACAACCCAAAACGAATCGCTGCGATTGAAGGATATGGCCTTCACATCGCAGACCAGAAGCCTTTGCACAACCCCTCAGCCGCGCTGTCATCGAAAATCAAAACAGTCAACAGTGTGACAATACAAGACTCCTAAACACCCAATTACCCCGGTCCCAAGGGAAGAATACATGTCTCAAACCTTTGAAGGAAATCTGGTCGCCAGCGATCTCAAGTTCGCGTTTGTTGTCAGTCGCTTTAATGCGTTCATTTGTGAGCACCTCTTGGAAGGAGCGATGGGCTGTATGGTTCAACATGGTGCTGATGCTGAACAACAAACCGTCGTTCATGTTCCTGGCGCCTTTGAACTTCCACTGGCTTGTC
Source organism: Myxococcales bacterium (assembly GCA_027005175.1). GTDB lineage: Bacteria > Myxococcota_C > UBA6777 > UBA6777 > UBA6777 > M3003. The sequence continues at coordinate 2,116 of JALTMC010000131.1, read as the reverse complement.
AAAAGCTCGCCCAACATGGAACATACGACGGAATCGTTGCGCTCGGTGCCGTGATTCGAGGCTCGACACCACACTTCGATTATGTAACATCAGCCGTCACATCAGGAGTGAGCCAGGTCGCCTTAAAATACGATATACCCGTGGCATTTGGCATATTAACCACGGACACCATCGAGCAAGCGATCGAACGAGCAGGCACTAAGCTCGGCAACAAAGGTGCCGAAGCCACAGTGGCGACCATCGAAATGGCCAATCTACTTAAGCAGCTCTAGAAACTTAATCAACTTGAGCAGATCCAGAGACTTAATCGACTTGAGCAGCTCTAGAAACTTAATCGACTTAAGCAGTTCTAGAGACTTGACGTAGAATACAGAAAGCAGAACGAATAAAGGTTTCCTTATGCGACGACAGGGAAGAGAACTAGCGCTCATGGCATTGTATGCTATTGATGGACTACCATCCTTTGAGCGAGAGCAAGCATTGTTACGGTTCTGGCAGTTATTTTCTTTGCCATCGGTGTGGGAGGCGATGTTTGCGACACCACAGAGAAACCCACATCCTTTGGATCAGCCTGCCATGTGGAAAGCGTTTGATCAGGAAGAAGACGCATCCACCATGCCACCCACACAGTTTCGCGCTGCCAAGCAATTTGCCATGTCTCAGTTGGCTGGTGTTTTGGAGAATCTGACAGAAATCGATACGGCCATCCGTAAGGCCAGTCGGAGTTGGCCGCTCCATCGAATGCCTCAAGTGGATCGCAGTATCTTACGACAAGGTGTCTACGAGTTGCTGTTCTGCCCCGATGTTCCTCCCGCAGCAGCGATCAACGAAGCCATTGAGATCAGCAAATCCTACGCGGATCGACAATCTCGCTCCTTCGTCAATGGTATCCTCGATCGAGTGTACCAAAACTCCTCAAGTTCACAATCAAAAAGCTCCTGAACACCCTGTTCCAAAACAACTTCAAAGCGATTTCAACCGAAACTTCTTGCGTACTCTGTCCAGCTACGTTTACAGTAGTGAGCAGAAGACAGGTGACCACTCCCAAGGCAAAAGCACTTGGGATTCTTGTTTCAACCACAGATGCTCTCTCATCTCCACAAGTAGTTACACTGCAAGCAGCGAGGTTACGATGTGTCCCACAGTACCGTATTGGAAGAAGTTTGCTGTGAAGAAACTTGGTTTTTATTGCCTCACAGTTGGGATTTTCTATCTCTCTGTATGGGCTCCGTCGTTGAGTTGGGCTTACCAGGTACAGGCGACGGCCAAGCAGGCAGGCAACAAAGTCGCTCGATGGTACAAACTACCGGTACAAGTTGAGATTCACCAAGACGGTGCTCCCGATGTGAAAGATGGTTCGGATATTCGAGCCATCCGCAGAGCCTTGGAGGCATGGACAGTTCCCACCTGCAACAACCTTAAGATTACGTCCAGCACATCAACCACAACATCCTTCGCGGGTCGTCGCAAAGATCCAACAGACCCAT
>JALTMC010000131.1:0-619 GCA_027005175.1 Myxococcales bacterium | reverse complement strand
CCCATTGAGTGAATTTACACGTGATGGGAAATCTGTGATTCGTTTCGAGACAAAGAACTGGGACGGCAACTGGAGTAAGTTAGAGTTGGCTCGAAATGCGACGTACTTTGAGCCTCAAACCGGCAAGATTTTAGAAGCCGATCTGCTATTCAATGCTGTCCACTTCAAGTGGAGTACGGATCAAACCGTGGGTACGATTGACATCGAGACGGTAGCACTTGCCCGGATCGGCTTTATGTTGGGTTTGTGGTTTTCCGACGTTCCAGGTGCGTTACTTCACTCATCAACCAATCTGCGCTCCATTCAACGCAGCCTGAGTGCGGATGATATCGATGGCTCTTGTTTTCTGTACCCCACAAAAGGTTGGAAGAATCCCCCACCTCCAGTCCCCCGGGAGTCCCCTCCCCTAACAGAGCCACCTCCGACAACAGAGCCCATGGATTTTCCGAAAGAAAGCAGCCCTACACCAGATGCCAGCAGCAACATTGCCGACACTCCAGCAGGAGCCCCCGAACAAGGTGGAACAGGAGGGTGTCAATGCAACAGCAGCGACACACCTTCCTGGCCCGTGCTGTGCATCCTCCTCCTCTTCACTCTCGCCATCCTTCGCAAATACAAG
>JALTMC010000130.1 GCA_027005175.1 Myxococcales bacterium | reverse complement strand
TCAACACACACACCAAGGGCCGACATCAAACCCCTATCTGCCCTCAACAACTGGGACAATACCAGGCCCCTCTCACCGTGATGCTGCAGGGCCAAGTCCGTAAAAAGGACACATCCGGACACGCGATCTTCGGCATTAATTTGTTCAACAATCCCCAACAATCACAAGCATTGGGTTATTATATCGCAATCAACCCCCCAAACCAGCTCCTGACCCTCGCACGACTCAACCAAAACCGCTGGCACTATCTGCTCCCCTGGAAACATACAAAGGCATTGCGTGTTAAAGGTAACAACCGGTTGCGTGTCACTGTACAAAAAAAGCAACTTCATATTCAAATCAACGGACAATCCGTACTGCACATCCCGGTGTCCAACAACCACCGTGGACGCATTTGTCTGTTTGTCCAGCAAGGTGGAGCCCAGATTCAATTCAACCGCTTCTCCTTTGCCCAAAAGAAAAGATAAGAAGAGGCTCTTTTACCCAAAAAGAAAAGATACCCAAAGAGAAAGCTCAAAAGAAGCTCTTTTACTCAAAAAAGAAAGACACCCAAAGAAAAAGGTCAGAAGAGGGTTTTGGTGGAGTTCCTCCCCATCCACTTCCCCGTGAGTTCTGGAAGAGTGTCTCCCCGCCCGTGAATGATAAGGATGTAATACGATGAGAAACAAGAATTCTGTGTTTTATTGGGTCAGTGTGGCAATCGTTTTGTGGGCAGGTTTTTCTTTGCTTGCCATCTCATGCAGTGGAGGAGAGACCACACAAGCAACTTGTGACCCACCTTGTGTTGCTCCCGCCACTTGCATCAACAATCAGTGTGTGTTGGGCGGTGGAAAGACAGAGAGTACTGCAAGCACCGACGGTGGCAGTGGGACCGATGGTAGCAGCGGAACCGACACAACACAAACCAACCCAGACAACACCACCAGCAACTGCCCCTCCCGTTGCACCAGCAGTGACGAATGCCTGAACAACCAAGCATGTGGCGCACGCATTGCTTGTGAAGGTGGTGTCTGTGTAGCCCCCAGTACCCCAGACTCTCCGACCACATGCCCAGCGTCCTGTACTGCGGCCTCCGACTGCAGTGTTGCAGCTTGTGGTTCACGTACCAACTGCGAGGGTGGTGTATGTGCTGAGCCCGTCGGTCCCGACACACCTCCCGCATGTCCTCAAACGTGCCAGGACTCGTCCGAATGTACCGCCTCTGCCTGTGGCACAAAAACATACTGTTTGGGTGCCACATGCCAGGAGCCTCCCACAACATGCCCCGACAAATGTACCCAAGACAGCGACTGCACTATCCCTATCTGTGGAAAAAAGAATCAATGCATCAAAGGTGCGTGTGAAGAGCCAGCGAAGGTCTGCCCAAGCAGTTGTACCGATGACTCAGAGTGTGGCATCCCTTCCTGCCAAGACAAAACCAAGTGCGATGGAGGCAAATGCATCAAGGCAGCTCCCAAGACCTGCCCCGCCAGTTGTCAAACCAATACAGATTGCAGTATCCCCGAATGTGGAAAGAAGACCAGCTGCAATGCTGGTCAATGTACAGAGCCTGCCGCACAATGCCCCGCAGCTTGCCAGTCCGCGAAAGATTGTGGCGTCGCTGCCTGCGGCAAGAAGACAGCCTGTACTGGCGGTACTTGTACAGAGCCTGCCGCACAATGCCCCGGTACCTGCAAAGCTAGCGGTGATTGTCAGATCCCAGCTTGTGGAAAGAATACCTTCTGTAATGCCGGCAAATGCACAACCCCACCCGCACAATGTCCAGCCGCTTGCAAAACAAACGCCGATTGTCAGATCAAGCCTTGTGGCAGCAAAACAACTTGTACAAATGGCAAGTGTGCGACTCCAGTTCCCACCTGCCCTGCCCGTTGCAGAGCAAACACGGACTGTAAGATCGCTGCCTGTGGCACCAAGACAGCCTGTACCAGTGGAAGGTGCGTCGCACCTTCCACTGGTACTTGCCCCTTCCGTTGCTCTCAACACAGCCAATGCAAGATTAAGGCTTGTGGCAAGCGCACCCACTGCGACGCTCGAAGAGGCACATGCACCACACCGCCCACTTCCTGCCCCAACACGTGCCGGAGTTCTTACGACTGCCAGATCACAGCTTGTAAGGCCAACACCTATTGCAACACAAGCGGCCCACTTTTTGGACGCTGTGGAGCACCTCCGAAAACATGTCCCACCCGCTGCAATGGGACATCCGACTGTCAGGTTCCGGATTGTGTCACCAAGAAAACCACCTACTGCAATCAATCCACACGTCGTTGCGTGACTCCACCTGCCCAATGCCCCAGTCGGTGCATCAACAGCACCCAGTGTGTGATCCCGGCTTGTGGGAAAAAGCTCACCTGTATCGGCAGTCGATGTGTTGATCCAGCCAATTACTGCCCTGCGACTTGTAGCAACAGCACTCACTGCAAGTCCAAAGCTTGTGGGAAAAAGACATACTGCAATCCATTCACACGACGTTGTTCAGCACAACCCACATCTTGTCCCAGTAGCTGTCGAATATCAGCACAGTGCCAGGCCACAGCATGTGGAAAGAAGACCTCTTGCGTGAGTGGAAAATGTGTTGATCCCAACACGGTCTGTCCCAGAACCTGCCGAACCAACAATGATTGCAACCGAACGGCCTGTAAAACACGCAAGGTTTGTAGTTTCTTCGTTTGCCGGGAGCCCGCCTGCCCGTCGTCCTGTAAGGCCGATAGTGACTGCAATCTGGGAACCTGTGGCACACGCAAGAAGTGCATCGCCAACGTATGCAAAACTCCACCCAAGGCCTGCACCAAAGATACCGACTGCCAAGCTGGATCTGTCTGCGAAAACAAGATCTGTGTCGCAGGTTGTCGCGACAAACGTGACTGCACCCGCAATGCTCCTATCTGTATTGGAGCGACCTCCTCCAAAGTCGGTCAATGCAGTCCCTCCTGCCCCAGTTCCTGTCATTCTGACAGCGACTGTGGCACCGTTCCCGCCTGCGGAACCAAGATCCAATGCATCAATCGAAGATGTGCAGTTCCCCCCAAGTGCAAGACAGACAGCAACTGTAGTGGCGGCTACATCTGTCAGAACAACCAGTGTCTCGCAGGCTGTCGTGACCGGCGTGACTGCACCCGCTCTGAACCCCTATGCATCGGTGCAACCTCCACCAAACCAGGACAGTGTAGTGCTGCCTGCCCCAGTCGCTGTTTCCGCAGTTCGCAATGCAGTGGCACCCCTGCCTGTGGCAACAAAAAACGCTGCATCCGAACACAATGCGTCAAATGACACAACGATCACGAACGTCCCCCAGTTTCTTCATGCTCGGCTTTCACTTCCACATCGAATGATATCCTCATCAACGCTTGTTACAAGGATAGGTTAACGTCCTCCCCATCCCCACTCTGTCTATCTTTCCTACAGGGCACACCCTCCGGGCTTTCGGAGCCGGTCGTTTTTTTGCACTTGAACAGGTCCCCTTCTATCCTGGTTTTGTCGAACAGTGTTTGTTTGTCTAAAACTCAAACATCGGAACTCCTATACGAGCCCGGTCGGAACTCGAACATCGAATACCGGAAGTCCTACACAAGCCCGGTCGAACACGAGCCCAGCCGGAATTCGAGACTCGTACGTGAGCCCGATCCAAACTCGGAACTCAGGATAAAAAGATGCTCAATGCGATATGGGCTGCGTTGATATTGATCGGTATCATCTGTGGTGCTTGGTTGGGGAAGATGGAAGCTGTTACCCAACAATCTGTGATGGCAGCGAAGGCAGCTGTCACGTTGTCACTTGGTCTTTTGGGTATCATGGCCTTTTGGCTCGGTATCATGAATATCGCTCGGGAGGCGGGGCTGCTTCGATACTTAGCTCGTGCCATCCGACCCTTAATGACACGACTCTTTCCAGATGTTCCAGGTGATCACCCTGCGATGAGTATGATGATCATGAATATGTCCGCCAATATGCTCGGGTTGGGCAATGCAGCCACCCCCTTTGGCTTAAAGGCCATGTCGGAGTTGGACAGCCTCAATGAAAACAAAGGTACCGCGACCAACGCAATGGCCTTGTTCTTAGCCATCAACACATCGAGTGTGGCCCTTCTCCCCACCGGTGTGATCGCTGTTCGTGCCGCGATGGGCTCTACCAACCCCACAGGTATTGTATTCACAACCCTGATCGCAACACTCTTCTCCACAACAGTTGCCATCTTCATGGCCAAGACACTACAACGTTTGCCTCGTTATCGCCTCCCTCCTGTCGATCGCTCGACCGAAGCCACCGAGATGTCACCCTCAACCTCTGTCGAGAAAGAAGCTCTGGAGCAACAGAAAATCTCCCAAGCAGCGGGAACAAAGAAAGGTGAGGAGGGAAAAGAAGGTGAGGAGGGAAAAGAAGGTGAGGAGGGAAAAGAAGGTGGGGAGGAGGACAAAGTAACACAGATTGAGACCTATGAAGCCTCAACAGACCTGGAGCCTCCCAGCTACGGCCCGATCTTACAGTTCGTGTTCTGGGGGGGATTGTTGTCTGGGGGAATCGCTCATATGGCAGGAGGCTGGTTTGAAGCCACCTTCTCGTATATCGGCAGCGCAGCCGGAGGCCCACAAGCAGTGACTGACGCGCTGGCTTACCCCGCGATTTCCATGTTTGCTCTGGCAAAAGACATCATCAGCTTCTGGCTTCTCCCCATCATCATGGCTTGGTTTATCTTGTATGGCATCACCCGAGGTGTGAAAGTTTACAGTGCCTTGGTGGAAGGGGCCAAAGAGGGTTTTGATATCGCGATTAAGATCATCCCTTATCTTGTCGCCATCCTTGTGGCCATTGGCATGTTTCGCGCCTCTGGCGCACTGGAGATCTTAATTGGAATGATCGGCCCCGCTGTCCAGTGGTTCGGCATGCCCCCAGAAGCCCTCCCCATGGCCCTGATGCGCCCTCTCTCTGGCTCTGGAGCCTTCGGTATTATGGCTGACACAATGACTGCTCATGGACCTGATGGCCTGATCGGAATGATGGTCAGCACCTTTCAGGGTAGTACAGAGACAACCTTTTATGTGATGGCTCTCTACTTCGGTGTTGTTCAAGTCAAAAAAACACGCCATACCCTCATCGCTTGCCTCTCTGCCGACCTTGTTGGCATCATCGCCGCTGTCTGGATCTGCCGAGTTATGTTCGGTTAATCTCTCAAACCTCACACACAGAGCAGATCACCGGAACCTTTCGACTTGCAGACGGGTAAAGTTTCGACATGCAGCCTACCAGACCACCGGAACCTTTCGACTTGCAGACGGGTAAAGTTTCGACATGCAGTCTGGTAGACTGCCTGTGAACCTTGTGAACCTTCGGAGTGGCCCTTGACTTTTACGTCAGAATTGACGTATTTGGGGGGCCAAGCGATGGAATGGAGAGCCTTCTGTGAAAGATGATGAGATCACAACAGAAATCCCGCAAGAGCAGTCTGTTGAGGAAGAAGAGATACAAAGCGAGAGTCCGTTTGTACTGAAACTTCCGATACAGGACGAGCAGATCGCGGAGTTGCGTGTGGGACAATGGGTGCATTTGTCGGGTACACTCAATATGATAGGACACCAGGCTGGTATCTTATTGATGGAGCACTGGGAAGAGGAGCAAGAGCTGGAGCCCGCTGTCAACTGGGACCAAGCTGCGATCTACTTTGCCACACCAGGCAATGCTCCGCTTGGTGCAGTGATTGGTAGCCTCGCACCTCATTACTCCCATGATTTTGACGGTCTCAGCCAGCAGCTTTGCCATCGAGGTGTTCGATGTTTGATTGGACGTGGTCCTATTAGTGACGATGCAGCCCAAAGTCTCAAGCAAAAGCGAGGAGTCTATTTGGTCACTGTCGGAAGTGCTGGTGCGTTGTTGGCAAGCACAGTCCATCAGGCACAAATGATCGCCATGGAAGATCTGGGAAGAGAAGCGATTCGCGCCCTCAAAGTAGAACGCTTCCCTTGTGTTGTTGCCATTGATGGGTTTGGACGCAATCTCTTTAAGTCACAATCCAAATCACCCGAAGAACTCTCTACTTTTTCGGAGCATAAGTAACACAACTCCAATCGGAACGTCAGCCTAGCAGCAACCAACGAGAGGCAACAGAGCCAAACGTTTCTGTCATACATGAGTCAAGAAGTCCTTAACTCTACTTAGAACTCGGAATCTCCTACATGTCCTTTACACTTTCGATACTCCAAATTCCGGGTACGAGTTTTTTCAGAACTCGACACTGGATCGCCAGCCACCAAGGATTTGGAACTCGAAACTGCAAAAAGAGCGAGAGAAAACAGTGAAAATTCACGAATACCAAGCGAAAGCGATTTTGCGAGAATACGGAGTCCCCCTGCTGAAGGGTCAGGTTGCTTTTACGGTTGATGAAGCCGTAGCGATCGCACAAGAAGTGGGTGGAAGTGATGTCAAAGTTGTGGTGAAAGCCCAGATCCACGCGGGGGGTCGCGGAAAAGGTGGCGGTGTCAAGCTAGCCACAGGCGTTGATGATGTTCGCGCCAAAGCAGATTCCATCCTTGGAATGCAGCTTGTGACCCACCAGACAGGTCCTGAAGGTCAAAAAGTACAGCGACTCTTTGTGGAAGCAGCCTGCGATATTGCTAAGGAGTTCTACCTGGCCCTGGTTCTAGACCGCGAGAGTTCTCGTGTCACCATCATGGCCTCCACCGAAGGTGGTATGGACATCGAAGAAGTGGCAGAGAAGTCCCCGGAAAAGATCCTTAAAGTCCAGGTGCATCCCACCCTTGGACTCCAAGGTTTCCAAATTCGCCAACTGATCTTTGGATTGGGTCTCCCCAGAGCGGCTGCCAAAGATGCATCCAAGATCATCAGTGGTTGTTATAACGCCTTCATGAAGGAAGATGCTTCTCTCTTGGAGATCAACCCCCTTGTGTTGACCACCGATGACAGTATGTTGGCTCTGGATGCCAAGGTCAACTTTGACTCCAATGCAGAGTTCCGCCACAAGTCCTGGCATGAACTCCGCGACCTGGACGAAGAAGAAGCCTCTGAAATAGAGGCCGCCAAGTTCGACCTCAACTATATCAAACTTGACGGAAATATCGGTTGCCTTGTCAACGGTGCAGGCCTTGCGATGTCAACCATGGATATCATCAAGCACCATGGTGGTGAGCCTGCCAACTTCCTCGATGTGGGTGGTAGTGCCAGTGAAGAAGCTGTGACCGAAGGTTTCAAACTGATCCTCTCCGAGCCCAAGGTTAAAGGTATCTTTGTCAACATCTTTGGTGGCATCATGAAATGCGACATTATTGCCAACGCCGTGATCGCTGCTGTCAAACAGCTCGGAATGAGTGTTCCTCTTGTGGTTCGCTTGGAAGGTACCAATGTTGAG
>JALTMC010000129.1 GCA_027005175.1 Myxococcales bacterium | reverse complement strand
CTCCTTACCCACTCCTGTAGATGCCATACCCAAGAAGCAACCGCCTGGTACTGCCCGGGCTGAACACCACCGGGGCGATTTACCCACTCCTGTAGATAGCATACCCAAAGAGCACCACCCGACCTCCACAAAGAAAGCCTCGAAAGAGACGTCAAAGCCCCCTGGTTTGCCGAGACCGATGGCACCTCCAAGCTTACACACAGCGAGGCCACAAGAGACAACGGCAGAGCCACCGAAGGAAGCCTCCGAAGCAGAAGCAGTTGCGGCAATGGGTCCGATGGAACCATCCGATACAGTGAAGATCCAGACAGGGGAACTCCAGAGTGTGTTGTCGGGGTTAAATGTGAAAGCAACCGCTTCCCCTATCGAGCGAGCCCAGGAGATTCATGTTGCTCCTTCCGAGGATAAGCAAAGACCGGAGAGTTCGGGAGGAGTAGAGTTGACCTTGAAGGCGTGGCCCTCTACGTCGAGTCCCCAAAGCAAGTCGAACAAAGCATCTACCGGGGCTATTCACTCACAGCAGAATGCTCATGAACCATCTGGACTGGAGTGGATTCGAAGGACCCCGGCAACACAGGAAAAAGCCAAACCCTCTAAGAGGGCAGGAAGCCTTCCCGAGTCGGCAACGATGGCCTTTGGCACAGGCTCCGAAAAAAAGATGGCCCAACAGGATCAAGCAAAAAGCCCACCTCATCGTACCAAACAGAAGAGCCCAGAAGAGTTATCCTGTAGTGATTGGGAGGTGTCCACACAGAGTCAAGTCACGTTACCCGTCACAGAAGATCTTACCATGTCTACTTTAGAGTTCTCTCTCCCTGACTCTATCAAGACACTGGGCCTCGACGATGTGATCACCTCGAATACATCCACATGGCAGGATGCTATCGCGGTGGAGTTCCCTGGCACCTCTCGTGAGGAGCGATGGGACTCCACATTACCAAGTATCCAACCCGATACATCGCCATCTTCCCCACCAGCCTGGGCTTTGGGAAGCCTGGCTCTTCCACCTCCAGCACCCGCTGTGGGCTACCACTCAACCAATAGGCCTCCCCAACACACAGGCTGGTCACCTTTTCCTGGCACTTCTGGCGATTATGACACCTTTGGTCCATCTCCCTTCCCAGCATCCAATCAGGATCATTATGGATTTTCAACAGCAGCACCATTCCAGGCCCAATCGGAAGAGGAGAAACTCAACTCTCTCTTTCTGTCCCCGGATGAATACGGGTTTACGGCAGAATTTCAGGCATCCTTGCGTCGTCGTTGGATCGGCGTCTTTGCTGGATTTCTTTTTGCTGTTGGTCTCTTATGGCTGCTCGCCTCTTTTGGTGGAGACAACGAAGAACAACAAAAGGTACGAGAAGAAGAAACCTACCGGTTGGCTCTGAAAGAAGGGGATCAAGAGATCGCTTCCAGTCGATACCGCAAGGCCTATCTCAGCTATCGTCGAGCGTTGTTGATTCGACCCAACAGCGCAGAGGCCAAACATCGAATGCGACTCGCCAAGCTAGACCTGGAAGCGTCATCGCAGCTCAGACAAGCGCGGTGGTGGATCAAGAAACGTCGATACTGGCGAGCCTACCGCACTGTTCTTCGTATCGATGCAACCACCAGCAGTATCGAAGCAAGCAAAAATATACTGAACTTCCTACGACCTCATTTAATTGCCTCTCTGGCTCAACAAGCACGTGTGCTGATGGGCCGTCGAGAATGGGAGAAAGCCACCAACCTCTGCAAGCGACTGGCCCGACACGCTCCCAGGCACAGTCTGCTCGGACGCCCATGCCGATACGCCCGACGTAGAGCCAGGGACTGAGAGTTTCAAGTGCTCGCTCTGGAGTCTTCCATCGCAACATCACAGTGGTCACAACATGGGACGCCAAAAGCATGTTTTGAGTGCTCACTCTGGAGTCTCCAATCGCAACCATACAAAAACCTATCACTCGCCGATGCTTGTTACAATGATTGGATCGCTTAGCGAAAGCAGGCTCTCCCTTTGCAGGTACATCCACAAACTCAGGATGCTTGTTACAATGATTGGATCGCTTAGCGAAAGACTCGATTGAGAATGGCATCAGTCCATCGATCGGGGAGATTGGACAGAAGAATACGGAGCCATTTTCCCTTTGTAATGACATAGCGAGTTTTGGGCCGCTTGGCCTGTATCGCTTGCACCAAGACATGGGTCACATGCTTTACGGGGAGACTTTTATTCTTTCCATTGGCAATCACGGCAACACCGGCACGTTTGGCACGTTCTTCAAAGAGAGAACCCGCAAACTGATCGGTGTTTGGGTCGGTTTTGTCCCAGATCGCGGTTTGAATGGGTCCAGGTTGAATCACAACAACCTCCATACCAAAAGGCGAAAGCTCCCGTCGCAAAGCATCGGAATATGCCTCGATCGCAAACTTACTCATCGCATAAGGCCCCATAAAAGGGATCGCCATGCGACCCGACAGAGAGCTGATATTGATAATCCGACCTTTGTTTGGCTGAAGCAACGGAAAACAGGCTCTTGTCAGAGCCGCCACTGCAAAAACATTGACCTCAAACTGCCAGCGCAAATCATCGAGATTAAGATCCATCAGAGGTGCCCCTACAGCAACACCTGCGTTGTTGATCAAAACATCCAGACCACGCCCCAGCTCCTCTAAGGTTTGGACAACCTGTTTTATGTCTTCTGATTTCGTAACATCCAGACGAACGGGAGTGACATTGTCGAGTTCATGGAGTCGGGCGAGATCGCTCTCTTTGCGTGCTCCAGCCAGAACATGCATACCAAGCCGCCCCAACTCAACAGCAGCATCGTAGCCGATACCCGTGCTTGCTCCCGTAATTAAAACTGTCAATTCAGAAAACGCTTTACGTGCCATCGATCATTCCTCCCGTTCTGTCGATACATGATGCAGAGCAACCTAACGGAAAAAAGAAGGAGGAGCAAGAGAGCAAAGGGAGAGGACAAAGGATGGATACTACGGATAGTGATGGAAGATGGATACTACGGATAGTGATGGAAGATAAGGGAGTAAAGGGAGAGATGGAAGATGGATACTACGGATAGAGATGGAAGATAGATAGTGAGCCCGAATCATTCGAGCGAGGAGCGTCTGCGCCGAAGGATAAAGGGAAGAAAGAAGACAAAAACAAGCAAGGACACGGGAATACCCGGTGTACCGTCAAATGGCTGAGCAGAGCAAAGACAGCCTTTACCACCGTTATTACTGTTTCCACTGTTGTTGCTGTTCCCACCACTGATCTTATTGTCATTGGTATTATTAATGGGTTTTGTGGGGTCATTGGGATCGTGGTGTTGTGGTCCTTTGGGTCCATAGCATTCACCGGAGGAGCACGTCTGGCCTGTAGGACAGGTCAGATTCTTGCATCGGTCAATGACACAAGCACCCTTAAGGCAAGTCAGACCCGAAGAACAGGCTTTGGCTGGGCAGGTTTTGGGGAAGCATCGACCCTCAAAACAGATCTGACTTGACGGACATTTGGTCGCAGCGCAGGGATCTGGAGTACACTTTCCATTTTGACAATTTTGCCCCGTTGGGCAGGAGACCTTCTCACAAGACACCCGGCATTGACCATTTTTGCAATAGAGCCCCGCACCACACTTAACTCCCAAGCAAGGATTTTTCACACACTGTCCACTGTTGTCACAAAGCTGCCCTGAAGCACACTTTCCATTGGGCTTACGACAATCTTTGGGCACACAGTACCCGTACAAGCAAGTCGCATCGGCTTTGCATGCCGGACGACAAACCTTTGCGATGCACAGATTGTTGGAGCAAACAAAACCTTGTGGACACTCTTGTGTACACTTGCGATAACAAACACCACCGACACATTTACCGGAACACGATGCGCCATTGTCGATGATACCGTCACAGTTGTTGTCTACACCGTCACAAAGTTCGGGTGAGGGCTGAGGAGCCGTACAGGTACTCCAATCACCTTGAATACAAGCCTGCGTTCCTTTCCCACACTTTGTCGTGCAAGCACGAGACAGCCCCTCATCAATGTTTCCATCGCAGTTGTCGTCTTTGCCATTGCAAATCTCAGTGGGCACTTTGCCCCCCAAACAACTTCCCCACTTTCCATTGACACACTTGACCTTCGCCAGTTTTCCACAAGGACCAGACTTGGGACAATCTTTAAAAAGGCCCTCATCCGTCGTTCCATCACAGTCGTCATCTTTACCGTTACAAACTTCAACCCCCTTGGTTGGAGGAGAACTACAAGCACCCCAGCTTCCTTTACTACAAACTTGCTCACCGCTCCCACAAGCTCCCTGACATGTGCGTTTGAGGTTTTCATCAATGCTACCATTGCAGTTGTCATCTTTGTTGTTACAAACCTCAACGTTCCCCCCCGCATTGTTGGCGACGGTCTCCAGTGCTTTACGCAACTGCTTGAGATCATCAGCCTGAAAGTATTTGGTCGTCCCACCGGCACGAGCCATCGCGTTGAGGGTGCCTGGGTCCATGGACTGGTTTCTTCCGCTGCCTGTAATCTTACCAAATCCAATCACATAGGTCTTGATGTCATGGTTGACTCCACCAACACTCAAACTCCGAAGTTTGAGCACCTCAGAGACCAGATGCTTACTACAACTGGGAGTGTCGTTCTCATCTCGCCAGTTGGGACAACCTGTGTTGGGGACGCCATCTGTCATCAACACGACAAAGCGACGGCGTTTTTTATTGGTGTCACGAGGAATCACGTATTTTTGAAAATGCTTAACACCTTCCGCCAAAGCGGGAAGCATCGGAGTACAGCCATCAGCACGCAGGGAGTTGAGGACAGAAACACTGCGACTCCCTGTCCCTGGCCCCACAGCAACTTGCAGTTTAACAATGGGCTTTTGGTAGGCGCAGATCTCGTAGGGATAGTTGCGAGGCGGCTGATTCACTGTTGTTGTGTATGTGATCAAGCCAAAGCGAATCCGCTTGTCAAATCGAACCAACAGATCACGATAAGCTTGTCGGAGAATCGTGATCTTCGTAGGACGGCCTCTTTGTGTACCATTAAGACCCCAGTTCATGCTGTTGGAGAAGTCCACAATCAGCAACACATCAGGAGGCTCGCAGTTCGCAGGCTTACTCTGAGCTTGTACACTAGGCACCACACCCCAAAGAAAAAAAGCAAACACAAGACTTGCAAAAGCCGTGAGACCCCACGAAGCATGTGGATGAAGTTCACATGTTTGATAGCGTGGTAAGTGTAACTTTCTCAAAAAAAACAACGGACTTCCCAACATTAGGCACTCCTTTATCTTCAGCCTCACCAAGTGTCTTACACTAGCAAAGGACTTCAACAACGTCAATGCTCCTTAACACTGTCCGTCGTTCAGTGTTTCTTTTCGGGTGAAAGACTTTTTTTTTTCGGCTCCAACTCCCTGCTCTTTTGTGCTTCCTTGGCAGGTATCGCCGAGCAGCCACACAGCAGCCACACCCTACAGGCAGCAAGGAACACGAACAGGGAACAACAAAAAAAGATAAAAAAAGGACTCAACTTCAACCCCCACTTGAAGAAAATCAATTGTTAATAAGTGCTAGAGGGATGGAGAAGTTGTTCTTACAGCTCTACAACCCACAAGGAAGTGGGACCGAGCTTTACGACATGTTTGGGAGTGGAGCGGGTGTAGGGAGAGGCTGTGGGTTGTGTGGTGGTATTCAGGTGTGTGACATGGCCGGAGCCATGTCGAAGCAAGGTCTTCCATCGCTTTGCTGCGAATGGCAGTGTGATCTGAACAGCAGCTTTGGACTGATCTTCCAGATTCATGATCACCAGGATGCGTTGCGATGGATGGTGCCGCACAAACGCGACCACAGCTTCCTTCCCCTTTCCCTGAAGAGGAACACGAACCAAAGAGCCCAAGGAGAGGGCATGATATCTGTGTCGAAGGCGAATCAGGCGGCGATACCAGGAGAGCAGGGAGTCAGCCTTCCCTGTCTGGCTAGCGATGTTGTTTTTTTTGTGCGACACAAGCGGGTACCATGGCTTGCCTGTGGTAAATCCGCCATGCTTGGAAGCATTCCACGCCATGGGAGTTCTCTTGGCCTCATCGTGTCTTTTGGACCCATTGGTCATTCCGATCTCTTCCCCGTAATACACATAAGGAGTTCCGGGCAAGGTCAACAACATCGCTGAGGCTATTCGCATCATCCTCATATTCCCGTGGAATTGGCTCATAATACGTTCCTGGTCGTGGTTGGAGAGAAAGGTGGCCCAACACTTCATTGGGATATCTTTTTGAGAAAGTACGCGCCAAAGAGGTTTTGCGGTCATGGAGGCGGCTGCCGACTTCATGGCCGATGCGAGGGAGAAATGAAAGGATTGGTCCATCTCATCCCCTCGACAATAAGGAGCAATGTTGGAGCCTTGAGTCCAAATCTCACCGATCAGAGCGGTAGGAGGAGACATCTTCTTCACAGTGCGACGAAATGCCTTCCAGTACGCATGAGTCTGTGGTTGGTCGCTTTGCTTTGGGCCAGCTCCGTTGGCGACAAGATAGCGGGCAGCGTCCAAACGAAAACCGTCCACTCCCATACGAATCCAATGCTTTGCGATTTTGAGCATCTCTTCGCGAACAGGAGGATGACGAAAGTTAAGATCGGGCATACCGCCCCAGAAGATCCCATAAAAGAATTCATGTTGAATGGAGTGCCAAACCTGACCACTTCCCCATGGCTGCGTCCAGCCAGGATTGGTACGTCGCCAAACGTACCAGTTCCGATACGATGATTTTTTGGATTTCGATGCCTGAAACCACGGATGTTTCGACGATGTATGATTTATCATATAATCGATAATGATTCGAATGCCGCGACGATGCGCTTCGCGAAGCAAGCGTTTGAAATCCTGGTTCGTCCCATAAGCAGGATTGATGTTGTAATAGTCGGTGGTATCGTAGCCATGATAGCTTGGTGAGCGAAAGACTGGCATCAACCAAAGTGCCGTCACTCCCAGATCATTGGAGGTAGCAGGGTTCCCATCATTGAGATAGTCCAGTCGCTGGATCAAGCCTTTGAGATCACCGACTCCGTCGCCGTTACTGTCTTGAAAGCTGCGAACAAAGACCTCATAAAAGACACTGCGACGCCACCAACCGGGGGTAACAGCGGGAGCTTGTGGTTTGCGAAGGGCTGGTTTACGTGTGGAGTTCTTCGCTCTGGTATGACCTGCACCCAACAGTGTAAAGGAGTTCAAGCAAAGCCCTCCCAGCACCAAGAGAAGGATACACATTCGGAGCCTCTTCATAACATACCTCCAGAAGGATACACATTCGGAGCCTCTTCATAACATGCCTCCAGAAGGATACACATTCGGAGCCTCTTCATAACATGCCTCCAGAAGG
>JALTMC010000128.1 GCA_027005175.1 Myxococcales bacterium | reverse complement strand
GCAACAAGACTCAGAGGGTGTGCTGAAGATCCTGAAGGCTCTCTCCAGTCGAGGTCTTGTTCTGCTTGCTTATCGGAAAAATGGCAAGCAACATTACCTTCACACAGCCTCTAGCACCGCTGACTCAGAAACGGAAACAGGAACAGCCCCTGTCGCTCTGGGTCGATTTAAGCTGGCAAAGAAAGCTATCAAACGCTCTGAACTGGCCTCAAACGGAGACAATAGCCCCAAAATCCGCAGCACATCCAAACAGAACTCTCCTCAAAAAGCCATCGGTATCGCAAGAATGGCTTCCAATGACTCACTCCAGCAAGCCTCGATGGCCAATGTGCTCGCGGATCTATATGACTCCATTGATTCAGTCGAAGCATTTGATGCTGCCGACGCAGACAACCACTCTCACGACACAAGCACCTCCCTTACCGACAATGCCTTTGCATTCTCCGAGCCCTCTCATGTGTCAACCTCGTCTCAGGCTGTCCCTGATGTCTTGCGAACAGACAATACTTTTGCATTCTCCGAAACTCCACAACGCAATGAGTCCGAATATGCGACTCGAGAAGACTCCGTATCATCCGTTGAGTTGGCAGCTGTGTTGCTGGAAAGAGAGCAGGAACCAGACACCTCAGAGGCTTCCCGAGCTTCCAGTCCCAGCGTTGCCAACATAGAAACCGATCCCAGCCCTACAGACTCGGAGGCGGCTCCCACCAAGAAGAAGAGAGCGAGATTTCAAAAGGTCAAATCCTACCAGGAAATTTCTCAAGCGAATCTCCCCTCTCTACCGACAGAACCGGTTATTCCAGAGCCCGATCCTCTGGAACTCCAAACGTTCACAGAAGAGCTCGATGACGATGATCTTACTATGTTCTTGGATGAGGTTCTCTCCGACCCGGAGATCCCAGGCTCTGGAATATTGGAGGTCGGTCCACTTGAAGAGATCGATGCCGAAAACTTTCGACCCGAGATGGAGTCTCTGGAAGAGATCGCGATCGACTCCGTCCTCCTTGATACCGTGAGAGATATCGAAGCAGGCACAGAAGATGACATGCGACCAGCGCCAGAACCTGCTTACAATCTCACAATGCTAACAGGGATGTTCGAGAAAGAGCCGGAAGGAACAGAGCGTTCTGCCGCACAAAATCGGGCTCAAGCTGTGCTCACAGACGACGATTACTTCGACGATCTGATGAACAATCCCCCTCCCGAGATCGCTGCGATCATGGACGAGGCAGAGACAATATCGCATCCTCCCTCTGAGAGAGCCCAGGCCGTGTTGATGGACGATGATTATTTTGACGATCTGATGAACAACCCTCCTCCAGAAATCGCTGCGATCATGGACGAGACTGAAACCGCCCCCAACACAAAGGAGGTTTTTCTCGATGATGTACACTTTACAGAGCTAGAAAAGAACCCACCCTTAGACTCTATCTCTGAGGTTGACCTTGCGGATGTTTACTACGAGTCAGGTAGTATGGAAGCGACCGAAGCCCCAGAAATAGAGGACTCTTTACTCGACGCGCTCGACGATATCGACGCCACGACAGCATCCCCCCATTCTCAGGAGAAAGAAAACGATCCGCTCGCGAACGTAGGCCGAACGCCCGATATGTCCAAAGAAGGTCGAATGGCCCGAATATTAAACCAAGTATCCCCTTCAACAACCACATTACCAAACCATGTGATGGAGGCGATCGAGCGCGAATACTCCAACACCTTGGACGCCTTCTTGCAGTTCTTCGACTCTGAACAAGTTCCCTACCTCCACGCCCATGCACGCACAGCGATGGTTGCCATGCACCCGGATCTATCTGTGTATACCCAACACCTCAAGAAAGCATCCTCTGCGTTGTCGGTGAACCTACTCTTGTGTATGTCTTTGATGGACAAACCGGAAGCCTCTGAGATACTCATCAAACATATCTCAAACTCCGAACCCGTCATTCAAACAGCCATGCTAGAGATTGCTGATATATTGTTCAGCCAAGCCAACCCCAAGTCCCGTAACACCATTCGCAGTCGTATCCGTGATCTCCTCAACTCAGAGGAGCGAGAGGATCGAGAGCGAGGATATGTGTGGCTTGAAAAAAGCCAGGACTCTAAGTGGGTCTCGCTTGCACTCAAACTTCTATCCGACGAAGCACCCTACTCTCTCGATGAATTGGAACGTATCGCCTTGCTCTCCTCGCGGCTGAACCCGACAAAAACATTACCTGTGCTCGAAAAATTAGCAGAGCCCCCTGGACGCTTTTCCATGGAACGATCCCCCCGAAAAGATCGCAGGTTTGCCGCGATCACGGCATTAACCGAACTCGCTGACCCAAAAACAGAACCCATCCTCCGCAAACTGATCGAGCGCAGCCAAGGTGAACTCAAAGAGCGCTGCATCACCGCAATGCAAGAGATACGACGCCAACAATCCTCCCGGTAACGTTTGCCCCATTCGACCCTTTAAGATATACACCCAACCAACAAGAGCGACCAACTGCCTGATGGTTGTGATTCCGGGCCGACTCTCACAGACCCCAACCTTAAGGCGACCCACGACTCACGAAAAAAAGGATACAAAACATGAACACACAACAAGTAGGTGCTTTGGTGACGGGTGGAGCTTCTGGCCTAGGCGAAGCATGTGCACGCATGATCGTAGAAGCTGGTGGCAACGTCACCCTGCTTGACCTCAACGAAGAGCGAGGACAACATGTTGCCAAAGAACTCGGAGACTCTGCACAATTTTTTGCCGTCAACGTTACCTCTGGTGACGAAGTTCAAAACGCCATTGACAAGCACATTGAACGATTGGGAGCCCTGCATGTGGCCATCAATTGTGCTGGCATCGCCACAGGATTTCGTGTCGTCAACAAAGACGGTTCCCCCTGCGACCTGGAAAAGTTCACAAGAACTGTCCAAGTCAATCTCATCGGAACCTTCAATGTAAGCCGCCTTGCTGCCGCACAAATGAATAAAAATGAACCTAATGATGGTGGGGAACGTGGCGTGATTATAAACACAGCCTCTGTTGCTGCCTTTGAAGGACAAATTGGTCAATCTGCCTATGCGGCCTCCAAAGGAGCTGTGGCCGCAATGACCCTTCCTCTCGCACGCGAACTTGCCAGAGCAGGCATCCGAGTCAACACCATCGCACCCGGTATCTTTGATACCCCAATGATGGCCAGTATGTCCGAAAAAGTACGAACATCTCTCGCTGAACAAATCCCCTTTCCATCGCGCTTCGGCCACCCCGAGGAGTATGCAAGTCTCGCCAAACACATCATCGAAAATACTGTCATCAACGGCGAAACGATCCGGATCGACGGTGCGATCCGCATGAGTGCCCGCTAAGCGAATCCTAGTAGCAGCACAAGCTGATGCACAATCCCTCAGGAAAAAACTTGCCAAGACCAGGCAACACAAGGCCAAGCAACGTAAAGCTAAATTCCTTCAAAGGCGATTAAAGCAACGCAAGGCCAAGCAACGTAAAGCCAAATTCCTGCAACGTAGGAAGAAGGCTCAACGCAAAGCCAAGCAACGCAAGGCCAAGCAACGCAAGGCCAAGCAACGTAAAGCCAAATTCCTTCAAAAGCGATTAAAGCAACGCAAGGCCAAGCAACGTAAAGCCAAATTCCTTCAAAAGCGATTAAAGCAACGCAAAACAAAAAGACTTAAATAAGTTGCAGAGACTTATCTGAAGGGGTTTTCCCCTTCAGAATGTCTGAAGAACCCAGCCTCTTGGCAAAAGAGGCTGGTTTTTTTATTGGGAGAATTTAGATCTTCAATCGAGCGACTGTGACATATTCTTTGTTGCGCCTCAGGACGATATGTTTTTCTCGGACTCGTTGCTTCGAAGTTCCAGCGTTCGTGACAATGAGAACACTCACATGAGTTTCGTTCCCGAGAGTGTTGCCGTTGTTTCCATAGAAGTGGAGACGGATCGTATACCTCCCTCGCGCCCCTCCTACGCTTTCGTATCGTTCGGGTCCATAGCCTCTAGTGATATCATCCAGCAAAGTACCATTTCTCGTTCGACGCCGATTGTACGAGCAGATCTCGCCGTTGGGCTCATGAACCCACAAATCGATGTCTGTGTTGTCCGTATTCCAGGTCACAGTGATCCGTAGCTTCGAGCACTGAACTTCCAGCCCAAGCAGCGCACGCCTTTGCAACAGATGGGCTCGAACCAAGGCAGACATCCGCACTTTGGAGATCTGTTGCACCAACAGAGCGTACTCTTCCCGTGCGATGGTTTTGATCCGGCCAAAGCGACTGTCCCACTCCCCCACAAGGATCATCTCATACAAAGCCGACGCCAATCCCAGTCGCTTCATCTTGATGAGGGAACGAGCGAGATCACGGTACGAGTGGGGTTCGTAGCTACGCCGCTCCAACACTCGCAGAAAGATCCGAGCGGCCTGCTCGGGTCGCTTCCCTGCCATAAGATAATATCCCACAAGCCGCAAAGCCTGCGGAGTCCCCGGATGCCGCTCAACAATCGATGACAAACAGCGGATCGCGCCACGGGTACTTTTTCGCAATCGTCGTCGGGCTTCCTGGGTAAAGGGAGAAAACTCATACCTACGATTCATCCGACGCTTGAGATACCTTCGAGACACCTGATGCCGATACCAGATTGTACGAGTCATCGTTGCTCGAAAGACAAAGGAAGAAGAAGGTATCTTTTGCAACAACGACAAAATGGATCGACCTGTGGAAGTCTGAAGCTGTCTGCTTCGTTTAAGTCCACGACGAAACAAAGACAACCACCGCTGTTTCCGGTTTGTAGGCTGCGTGTGCTCTTGATGCCATACCGTTAAGAATCGCTCCACATCGTTGGCCTGTTTTGACTTTTTTTGTTCCTCCAATCCATACTGTTTGTATTCTTTGTCTGTCTCCAAAATCAGGAAAGAGCAATGTCTGTTGGGGATACGAAAGTGCTGTGCATACGCGACAATCAGCTTCGTTAATGTGGGAGAATGAAGAGCTGTCAGCTGCTGTATCGCAAGTTCTGCCCAAGCCCTCGGGGCCAGGTCTCCGGCAGGCTCCACAGGGAAGGAGAACACAAGCTTCTTGGGTCTCCCTGCATACCGACCTTTCAACACAATCCGAACGTTTCCGTTTTTTACAAATCGTGAAGCGATCGTCACCCAAGCCCCTGGGAAGAGATGAGTTTGTCGTCCTCCAACCAGTGTCTCTGTCGCCCCAATGCCCTCCACTTTCACCTGCTCCAAGAGCATCGCAGGACGAGTGTGCGCGACAGCACAACGAGGCAACGCAGTGCGTCCCAGACAGTTATAGACCGCGCCACTTTTCCGCGTCAGTTGACGCAACAGGGTCACGTTTTCAGAACCAACCCCCATCCGATAAGCAAACAACCTCACATGCCCCCATGGATGTTGGCGACGAAACTGTGCAATCCCTCCAGAGTCTCGCAGCATCATTCGATGCCTCCGAAACCTTGAGCCAGAGCCACTCTTCCCTCGTCCCCAGCCTCTTCCAGCACGTCTCCCAAAGGCAGAGGAGCCTCCTCCAGAGCCCCCTCCAGAGGCACTTCCAGAGGCACTTCCATACCGACGACCCAATCCACCGATCCCTCGCACCACAGAACGACCATCGATATTCTTCAACGCCGCATCGAGTTCCTTGCCATACAAGCGGTCGCCCGCGATGATGCCCGAGATCCCCTTCCCCTGAAGAGCAAGCAGCCCTAGACCTAACGTTTTTTCTTGAAGTAGACGACGGATTCGAATCCTTCGGCGGGCTGCTCCTCTTTCTCGAACCCGACGTTTTTTTCGACCCATTCGCCCCTGCTTACCGTGTGCTTTCCTACCTTGAGAGCCAGTCTTTTTTTCCTTTTTCTTTGGCTCTCGCACCTCGTAAGCCTGAAGAATATACTTTGCAAACCGCCTAGGAAGATCACCCAACGACACAGGCTTGGGAGAAGCCCACATCTTCATTGTCACAACGGATGTCACCAGACCTACCAACAAAAATGCGAGCAACCGAACAAACAACAAATTACTGCGGCAGTAGCTCCCCAGCCATGTCATTCGACCGTACCATCGCACCGAATCATCCGTACGTTCAGATATTTTATCGACATCGACATTTTGTTCAGGTTCTTGGCACGCACCTGTATCGTTTGCCTTTTCTTTTGACATAAGAGCCTCGCTTCTGTTGTTCCGGGTTCTAACCGAGTTCCTCCCTATAGAGTCCAAACGTTTGACATTGTTCCCAGTGGATGAGGGAGCGAGACAGAACAAAAGAGTGTCAAAGATCGTCCCAAGTGGGTGATCTTGTGGTATAGACACCACAAAAGAGAGCTATCCATCACAGAAGGAACATAAAAAAGATGAGTCAAAACGAACAGAAACAAAAGCCCAAAGCGGTATTGGTAGGATTAAAACTACCTTTTGTTGAGCAGCATGAGCATAGGTCATCCCTGGCGGAGCTAGGGCGTTTGGTTAAAACATTGGGATTTGAAGTGATCGCAACCTTATCCCAGCGACGATATTCCATACATCCTGGAACCGTCATAGGAAGCGGAAAGCTGAAAGAATTAGCCGAGTGGACAGGAGGACCTGGTGTCGTACCATCCCTGGCCCAAAAGAAAAAGCAAAAGAAGAACGAAGCGAGAGACGAAGAGAGCACAACAGCAGAAAGTGAACACTTGGAGAGTGAGGAGGGCTTCGAGAGCGCAGCAGAGGAGTCGAACAAGGCTCTTGCCAACGCAGTGAGGGAAGAAGAGGAGAGACAAGAACCGGAAGAGGAAGAATGGGTCGAGATCACAGACACTGCGGACGTGCTGATATTTAATCACGAGTTAACACCGATGCAGCTACGCAACCTGGAGTTGGCAACCGAAGCGGAGATTCTCGATCGCAACGGTGTGATTATTGAGATCTTCCATCGTCACGCAAAAACCAGAGAAGCTCGTCTCCAAATCGAGATCGCGCAACTTAAGTATCTGGCACCGCGCTTGCGGCTGAGTCAGAACAAGGGAGGAGATCGACAGGCCGGTGGGATCGGCGGAAAAGGTGCAGGCGAGACAAGACACGAGTTGAATCAACGTCGGATTCGCGATCGCATCGCAGAGTTGCACCAACAGCTCGACGCGATCGCAAAAGAAGAAAGCAACCGGCGAAAGCGACGAACGCAGGCATCTACAGTGGCACTTGTAGGATATACCAACGCAGGAAAGTCTTCGTTGATGCGTCGTTTGACCAGTGACACAACCTATATCGCAGACAAGCTATTTGCCACGTTGGGGACAACCGTTCGCGTGATGCAGCCGGAAGGAAAACCACGTATTTTAATCACGGATACAGTGGGCTTTATCAAAGAGTTGCCACACGAGCTTGTCGCCTCCTTTCGCTACACTCTGGA
>JALTMC010000127.1:2785-7381 GCA_027005175.1 Myxococcales bacterium | reverse complement strand
TTCTTGGGTTGTCGAGCAGGGGGTGCTGAGCGTGGGGTCTTGCGAGGTGTTGGAGCGGCTCGCCGAGGTGGGGCTTTTCGCTTGCGTAACATGCGAGCCCTATCAGCATTCATTTGCTGCTTCATCCGTTGTTGCATCAAAATCGCCTGCTCTGCCTGTTTAAGCAGCTTGTAAGCGGGGTGATTATTCGAGATCTGATCTCCTTTTTCACCAATAAACTTCCGAAGATACGCCTTCCCGCCCTTGGGTTTCCTCATAAACTTAACGTACAAAACCCCCAGATTAAACAAAGCATCTGGATCATTTTTCTTTGCAGCAAGGAGTTTCTTGAGGTACACAGCTTCGGCGTTCTTAAAGCGCTTGTTTGCTCGCAAAGCGACAGCATATGCCAGCCACGCTTTGCGAGACCTTGGACGAAGCTTGACAGCCATCCCCAAGGCTTTCGCCGCACGCTGCGTATCTTGATACTGCAACGCCAGAGCCCCCAAGTTCATTTGTGCAGCAAATAACGTGGGATCGATCTTTGTGGCGGAGTTAAAGGCCAGGATCGCCTGAGGGTATTTGCGTTGTCCCATATAAGCGAGGCCACGAATATTCTCCAAGCGAGCGTCTGGTTTCTTCAGCCCTTGAGCGATTTGATAGACCAGATGAACCCCGGCATATCGTCGTTTTTTAAGGTATACCCGAGCTATCATACGATAGGCAGCCACGTTCTTTTTGTCGATCGCAAGAACTCTTCGCGCTTGGACTAAAGCATTGGGGTAATCCCCTGCCGCCACCATAATCGCCGCCAAATTCAACAACATGGCAGGTTTTTTACGCAGCTTCGGCTTCATCTTGAGATAGCGCCGCATCAAGCTCAGTGAACTGCGATACTGCTTGAGCCGAAAATAGACCTGAGCCAATCGATAAACACTTGCGACATGGTCAGGCTTTTGTCGAAGGAGATCTGCCAATGTACCAGAAGCCTGCGAATTGTCACCCATTTCTTCATAGACGGCTGCGAGGTTAAACCGAGCCTGAAGCAAAGAAGGTTTTTCTTCGAGAGCTTTGCGATACAATTGGATGATCTGTCGATAATTGACCTTCCCAGAACTCTTCCCCTGTTTGTACAGATGAAGTGCTTCAACATAGTTGTCTTCTGCCGTTTTCTTTTGAACCACAGGAGCAGCCCGTTCTTTCACTTTACGGACATGCTTTTGAGTGGGGCAACCCCACAAGAAAAAAGGCCCCACCATCAGTAACAGAAAGCTCCAAGGCTTAACCTTGCGCTCCCGATATAGGGGTGTCATCAAACTCTCCATCTTTCTATGCTCCTACCGTCGCACGCCCAAAAGGACGGCTTTTTTGCCTTTGGATGAGATCTTCTTCGCGGGAGAAGCTGGGGCTGGCGGGGCTGCTGGGGCTGGTGTTGTGATTTCACCCATGATTTGTTTGGTGAACAGAAAATCAGAAGCTGACATCGCGCGTCGCAACGCCCAACCTGTTTCCAGAGGACGGGGGAACTCGTAAGGTTTGAGCTTACGCAACGAAGCCAACGATTTGTTCGTCCACTTGTTGTAGACACGTAGGCTGTGTCCCAACTTCAAGCAGCGCTTGTACAGTTTAATAGCACGTTCTTCTTCCGGTTGCGCCAACTCTTGTAGTTTCATCTTGTAGTCGTTCTTGGAGCGCTCCACCAACGCTTTAATCCGAGCTCTCATCGATGGCTTTCGCAAAAACTTGTAATGATAACGTCGGCGGAGGCCTTTCTTCGAGAGAATTTTACGAAAGGCTTTGATAATATCTTTGCGTGGATTGGGAACAGGCGCGCTGAGCAGGAACTTTGAGAAATCCAGGAAGAGATCACCCGCACGATACAAAGCAGCAACGCCCCACTCACCTTGTTTGTACTTAACAACCCGCTCATACGCCTTGAGAGCCTTGGACAGAGCTGCACGCTTTTTGTCGAGAGCTTTTTTCATTTGTCGTTGATTAAAGCGACGCTTAAGTCGAATCTTCTTGTACACCTTAAACAACTTTTCGGCTTCCAAAAAGCGGACATGTGCTGCGGCATAGCCAGCCTTGGGGAACTTCTTCTTTTGTGATGTCGGGATTGAATCGTAAGATCGGGGCAAGCTCTTCAGAATACGCTGCGCTTTCCGGCGGGACCCCAACCGCTGCAGTGTTACGGCATACTCATAACGAGCATAAAGACGCTGAGCAAAAGGACCCATTCGCTTTTTATCAAAGGTCTGCATCATCCGAGAGTATTTACGCCATTGTCCTTGTTTCTTTACCAGCTCAGCCAGACGAAAGTACAACGCCACATACTTTTTACGATTCTTACGACGCCATCGGCGATCGCTGAGGACCTTGCGATACAACCTCATGGCTTTGTCCGTCTCCCCCAGCACCTCACGAAACAGGGCGGTTTGGATACGAGCTTGGGTAGACTTGGAATCACGGGGATATTTCTCCGTATACATCGAATAGTATTGGGCGGCTTTTCCAAAGTCAGCACGTCCAGAATAGATATCTGCCAGATCCAAAATAGACTGCTTCACATACTTGGAGCGGGGATAGCGCTCAATCAAGCGTTGCCGAATGGCGAGTGCCTTCTCGGGACGTTTGCACTTAAATTCATTGTGTGATGCATTGAAGAGAGCCAAAGAAGCCAGACGCTTGTTGTCGGGGAATTCTGTGGCAAACTTCATAAAACACTTCGCAGCGGCACAATGATTTTTTTGCTCGATCTCAATTTTGCGACAGATCTTAATACCCGACTGAATGATAATCGAACGAACCTCTCTCTTGAATTTCCTGTTGCCAAGGTTGGGCATACGATAGAATTTCCAGGACCACTTATTGAGATTGGCCCACTCTTTCTTGATATTGTAAGTGTCGAGGATATAGTGCGCTGAATACATCGCATAATCGTGCTTGGGATGACGCTTCACTAGAAAGTAAAAACGGGGCAAAGCCTCCTTCAAGTGATTGAAGCGATAGAACATCTGTGCTGCCTTGTAAGCGACATCAATGGCTCGCTTCCCTTTTGGGAAGTATTTGAGATAGGTCGCACAAGCCTCCAAAAATTTCTTCGCCAAGGTGGGAAGGGGGCGCTTGCGGATCGTCTTAGAGCGTTTCTTCCAACGTACATCAGAGATATCCATACGACGTTGTTTCATCAACTTATGATAAGCAAGAATCGTATTGTATCCAGCATCTTTCGAGTACTTCCCTTTGGGGTTGATCTTCAGGGCCGTGGTGTACTCTTTGGCCGTCTCTTCATACCGCTTCAGCTTGTACAGAAGTTCACCCAGCCAGAAATGCATCTCATAAGATTCTTTGCGATCTCCAAAGGCAGAGAGATAGAGACGATAGAAAGCAATCGCATCCTGAAAGTACTGAGGGCTACGTGTTTTTTGGCCCTCATAATGACGAAACTGAGCAAATTCTTTGATCTGGGCGCGGATCTCTTTCTCTGCTTCCTTTTGAATCTTTCCACCATCACCGCGTTTGCGAAACGCTTTGACCCGTTTGACCAGCTTACCGGTCTCTCGAATCACAGCCCTCTTATCGCTCAAACGATCCATCGCTTGAGTGATATAAAGCTGGTAGTACAAAGTGCGGGGCGAGGCTGGTGTGATCGTCATCAGCACTCGATACACCACAACAACACCTCGAAACTTACCTTGCTGCCGATACAGCGTACCGAGATTTCGAAGCATCTTAAGATAGTGGGCTTCCCCACCGATCTGCATAAATCGATTGCGGGCGTCGGACGCTGAGCCCACCTGACTGTACGCCAACACAAGATCTCGCAAAGCCTCTCGTAAAAGCTGGATTCGGCGTGCTTGACTTGAATACTGAGGGCGAGGTTTGCGTGCGTGATTCACCACTTGCACAAATGTTCTCAGCGCTTTTCGATACTGCACCAAGTTGTAGTGACACCAAGCAACTTTGTAGAGAGCAAAGCTATAAATACCACTGTTGCGATAATGAAGAACTTGTCGGTAGGAGTTGAGCGCATTGCGCACAGCACCACTGTTAAAGTAGTGCTCTCCAAAAGCGAGATAAGCGTTGGGAATAAAGGGACAGGATGGATACTTGCGACCGAATCGCGTGATCATGGTCTTAAAGACCTTCAATGCCTGCTTTTCCTGGCCCATCTCAAACAGATTTTTCCCCAGAAAATAGTAGGCCTGACACAGATTTTTGTAATTGGGGTAGTTCTTGATGATCTTAAAATATTCGAGAGCCGCCTTCTTCTTGTATGTCTTTGAGGTCGCAAAAGCTTGCTGCTGTAAGCGAGCTTTGGAGGGCCAAGAGGGACGACCTTGAAAATCATCATACTTGTGACCAATGAAGTCGTAGTATTTGCTGTTTTCCCAGTAATGTTCGGCGAGTCGAAAGTATAGGTCTGCACGTTGGGGAGCAGGAGTGCTACCAATGATCTCGTTCAGCGTTTGAATCTGACCCGCTGTTTTTTGTTGCAAACGCTCTTGAGCAAATCGCTCAAAGACAGAGAGCTGAATAGGACGACGCTTTTTCGTAAGAACCTTCTTCTTCTTCTTCTTCTTGACCTCCTTGATCTTGTAGGTCTTCTTTTGTGAC
>JALTMC010000127.1:0-2775 GCA_027005175.1 Myxococcales bacterium | reverse complement strand
CGTCGGTAAGAGTACCCATAAACAGAGGACCCTCCCACAAAAATTGTGAGCAGAGCAAGCGTAGCAGTTTGGCGTAAAACTCTCATGGTTTGCGGCACTCCCCTTTGATCCGGTAGCGATAATACCCGAGTTCATCCACCCAATACTCCCCCTGAAACGGCCAATACACAAAGTCCTCATGGACAGCCACCGAAAAGGTTTGCCGTTTTCGTTTCGAGCGAGAACGCATTGTGAAACTTCCTTGCTGTCTGGCCGAACGCTGCAACAGCTTCTTTTCCGCCCCCAACGTTTCGTATCGGATTTTCAAGGCCAGGCTGATATTCGATTGCAGCTCTTGCAAGACCTCTAAAAAGCGACTGCGAGCATGATTTCCCGCTTGAATCACTTTCTGAAGTCGGCGTCGCATCAACATTTTCTGCAATTTACGAGACAGCTGAGAGCTGCGCCAGACAGCCCCTGTTTGTCGCAGCAAACCCGCTTCACGAGTTAACAAGCGTGTGGATGCATACATACGACGCAGGATTTTATCTTTGAAGGTCAGCTTGAGAATCCGCTGAAACATCTGACCACTCTGGTCATCATCAAGACCCTGTGCAGCATCTTGGTTGCGCAGCTCTGCCAGCGCACCAAACAGCTTCCTCGGTGTGGGATAGCGTCGCAAGAAACCACGCAAGCTGTTGAGCAGAGGACGGTATCGCTTGAGATAGCCCGCCACAATCTGTTTGACATCTTTGTAACGACAACGTTCAAAGAAACTGATAGACCGCATGATCCCAACCTCGGGATAGTACTCATCCCGAAAGTAAGGAGAATCAAGTGTATGAAGAAGTCCCAGGGTATTTTCATACCAGTTGCGGCGCAAATAAGCCCAAGACATCTCGTACAAAGCGTCCAACCAGCGAGCACTCTTTCGCTCGATCGCTTTGTAGTACCGAATGGCACCTCGAAAATGTTTGGCTTCGTAGTGAATTCGAGCGAGACCAAGAATGGCAAGCTCTCGAATATTCTTGCTGATCTTTGGATTTTTGATTTTTCTGGCGTAGAAGCCACACAAACGAAACCGCTCTGCTGCGAGTTTGCGGTAATAGCCTGCACGATTGGAGCGAGAAGTCGCTGCTGCAGTGTAGATCGCACCGATCATGTACTGAGCACGAGCATAAAACAGAGGGTCGCGCCTGGAGACCCGAAACAGGATCTTCTCAGAGAGACGAAGACGTCGGGCCTTCGGTATGCGCTTATTGCGGTAATAATAGCGACCCAAAAGGAACAGAAGTTCGTTTCGGTATTTACGAGGGAGGTCACGGGTGCGAAAACGGGTGAGTTTCCCCAAAAAGGACAGGTCTTGAAGGCGACGGCTGATTTTAATCAGGTAGACAATCGACGCTCGGTACTTAATATGAGCAGGGCCTGTTGTGACGATTTTGGAGAGGTAGAATTGAGCGGAGCGATAGAAGCCCATACGAAAGAGGGAGAGAGAGAGGAGATACTCTGCTTGAGCACGCCAACGAGAACTCGCCATCTTGCTAACCACACGATAAAACTTCAAGCTCGCTGCGGCAAAGTTGCCTTGAGAATAGAGTCGATTGCCCTCCACAACCAGCTTGCGACCGGCCTGACCTCCCAGCTTGATCGTCCCAAAGGAGAATCCACGACGCCGGGGAGGAGGACGATCTTTCGGTTTCTCAAAGATGTCGAGTTGGGCCCATGCCACGGAGCTGGTCCCCACCCACATGACACAGGTAGCCAGCATTGTAGCACTCATTAGAAGCAACCAACGACGAATCCTCATGTGCACCTTACACCTCTTACCAAAAGGGTTTTCTTCTTTGAACGAGGCTTGTGTTCAAAGTCACAAGCACAAAAAATAAGACGATCTGATTAACGTGGTTCTCCGTCATTGGTATAAACGGGTTTCAGCGGGAACATAAATCCAAGCCCCACAGAGAAGAGAACATTGTTGGTCAAAACGTTGACCTTGCCACCATCACCAGTAAGCTGTTGACTGTACAAGATATCTTGTATTTCAAAGCGCATGGTCAGCCATTGGGTGAGAAGCAGACGCCCCCCCGCCCCAAAGGAAGCACCAGGCGTAATCACCAATTTCCCACCCGGCAAGTTGGAAGCGATCACACCACCTCCCGCAAAGAGATAGACATCAAAGTCCACCACGGTCTTGCCCACAGCAAACTTGCCGATCAAAGGACTCCAGACAAAATGCCCCATTCCGTAAAACCGGGGGCGACTCACAGCTGGATTGAACTTGTCATTGGAAGCTCCTGTAGCATTCGCACGCAACAAAGCATTGGCCCCTGCTTCTCGCATCTGTCCCACAAGTCCTGTCAACAAGGGGATGGCATAGAAGGCACGAAGATCAAAAGCGATACCTTCAGAGATGTGATACGTAAAGCCTCCACCCACGTTCAACAACTGTACAAAGTTATCGTTAAGGCTCACCGAAAAGATCGGGGCCAGTTCAAAACGTCGCTTTTTGGTTACGGATTTGAGTTGAAACACTTCGACACGATCTCGCTTCAGAGGAACCCCTTGGGCTTCTGGTGCCAACAGCAAAGCAAACAAACCAACAGAGACGATAGCGGAAAACAAACGATTCGGACTGTGCAAGATAGCACCTCATTGGTGGCTGCATGCGCCCTAGCGCACAACACAACAACAATCTATAGGATATTCCAACTCATAGAGAACGTGGAGCTTAGACTCACGGGCCACTTGAAGTACAGACTGGACTGTGAACTTCGAACAGTGTCTACTTCCATC
>JALTMC010000126.1:2084-7385 GCA_027005175.1 Myxococcales bacterium | reverse complement strand
CGAAGCGACGAGTGGCTTCTGCCGTTAGGAGCAAAGGAAGCAGGATCAAAGTCATTCGGCGTGTTGTAAAAAAGCAACCAAGCACGCCCTTTTGGTTTGGTGTGGAAACGGGTGTCCAGGCGGGGTTGGGAAGCTCTACGGGGGTTCCGTTAAGTGGTCGTCTCCAAGTGCAGTTTGGGTGGAAGCGATTGTCTTTACGCATAGAGGGGCTCTTGGGTAGTCCCCCAGGATTAGAATCTGTTGGTGTTGTACACTTTCGTCCGGGTCTTCTGCTGGGGATACATCTGTGGGAGAGGATGAAGTATCAGTTTGAAATGGAGCTCGGTGCGGTATCAGAGATTCTATGGGTCAACTCGCAAGGTCAATCCAGCAGTCAGATTCGGTACGGAGGAGCAGTGGGCCTACGCTTTCATATTCCCGTCACTCGGCGTTGGTGGTTTGTTTCGCGAGTGGCCCTTTCCCTGTTTCCACAGGTTTACCAATTTCAATGGCGAGACCAGACCCTTTACCATGCAGGCTTATGGTACGTATCCTTGTCTCTCGGAGTTCAATTTCGCACCTTCTGAAGAAGGATAAAAAAATAGTTTAAAAGAAAAGACTGTTCCTTTACACAAACGAGATAGGTGCGTTGCAACATTGCAGAAAGAGGCAGAGGTCATTGGCTGATGGATGAGCAACAGCTCGTCACCAAACTGCGGGCAAATGAGAAAGATAGTTTTGATGAACTGTACAATCGGTATGCTCCCGGTCTGCTCCGGAGGCTGTACAGGATGACAGGAAGCTCCTGTGATGCAGAAGACTGCCTCCAGCAAGTATTTACGGAGGTTCTTGGCTCGATCAAACAATACCGTGGCGAGGGTTGTTTGGGAGCTTGGATCAACCGTATCGCGACCAACGTCGCCATGAACTTATTTCGAAAGAGAAATCGATGGCAGAGTTTGCAGGAGAGGTTATGGGGAGATTTTCAATCCGCAGGGCCTGAAAGTCCTCCGCTTCAAGAAGCTTTGTTTGTCAAAAGAGAGTCTCGCGACATGCTCCATGAATTGTTACAAAAGCTCACCCCATACAAGCGCATCGCGATTGTGTTGTGTGATTTAGAGGGCTGGACGCAAGAAGATGCAGCGAAACACCTGGAAGTGCCCTTGGGAACCTTGGTCTCCCGCATCTATCACGGAAGACGAGATTTGCGGCTGCTTTTAGAGAGAGAAAGCCAGAAGCAAGGGTTGTCCATTGAGGATATTCTGTATGAATAAATACAATACAAGAGAGATCCCAGACCATCCTGACTCGATGGATCTCGACAAACTAGAAGAGTGGTCCCTCCCACAAGAAGACGCCATCCTGCGTCGTGTGAAGAAGAAGCTCGATCAACAGTTTTTCACACCTGTAAGCATCCAACTTCGGCTTCGTCACTGGACTTTGCTCGCAACAACGGGTGCAGCCCTGGCCTTACTTCTTGTTTTCTTTTGGAAGCCACTCCAAAAGCAGTCCCATCCAATTCAAACGAGAGGTGGTATTGTCCGTCTCACAAGCAAAACATCAACTCCCAAGTCAGATGAGTTCAGCTTTCAAGTACCTGCCGACAAACAAGGCAAGATCGGAGTGTCCAACCGCTGGAAGCTCCAGGCTGAAGGAAAAACACAGCTCACCATAAGCCCCCCGAGCGACAAACAAAAAGTGAAGCTACATTGGGGTTTTGTGAAGTTCCATATCATCCCGTTTCGCATGAAGTCCTTTGTGGTACAGGTCAAACAACTTCGCATCACTGTGCACGGTACAAAATTCACAGTGGAGCGAACAAAAAACTGGCTGCGGCTCGAAGTATGGCGCGGCAAAGTCTCCTTATCTGGAGCGACTCAAACCAGACAATACTTGCTTCCAAGGCAGGGAATCCGTGTAGACTTTTCGTCGGGAGAGGTTCAGCGGTACGATATGCCTCCACAACAGCAAAGCCAGCCACACCAACGCTGGCAATGGATGGAGCGCAGAAAACAAACAAAGTTACTTCTACAGTATCTGTCTGACATATCACAGAGCCGACGCTACAGTCGAGGAGAGCGTCAGAACTGGATGGAAGCTGCAGCCAGCTGGACACGTCGCCACCATCATTTCGTTGCATCCTACAAATTTCGTTGGCAAGCCTACTTGCTCGCTTCGAAAAAAGAAGACCGAGACCAGCGTTTGTTTCAAGCAGCACAAGCCTGTCGCAAAGCGTACTCTATCGTTTCAAAACACTGTGCTGAACTGTATCAAAAGTACCTTACAAACCATTCATCTCTGAACCCGACATACAAAGCGTTTAGCCATTATTGGTCAACCGTTCACCGAGTCACTCAAGCAGCTTCGGAAGCCCAAGCTCTGGTGTATGTCCAAAAACATATTAAACAAACCCGTGATTCCTATCACAGCAAGGAGCTACAGCGACTACTTACCCCCCAAAAGACGTTCTCTCAAGCCCCCTTTTGTCTATGGATGAAACGCATCGCACCCAAGAGATACCAGCAGCTCTGGATCAAGCAAAAATGCAAATAACATCCTCAAAATGCGACCTCAATCACATGGGCAGACGATGAGCTTCAAGACCACCACCTCCCGCAAGAATCGGTTCGTATGGGCAGCATTATGGTGTGGACTGGTGCTATCTGGATGGCTCTCTCCTCTCTCCTGTACCCCGATCGCAGTCCAGCTAGACCCTGAGTGGTCCAAGCGAAACTCAGATGGCAGCGCAAGTATCAGCCCCGATCAAGAGAGCGGTACCTTGAATAAAGATACCCTTGCACCAGAGCGACCCGAGAGGAAGCCAAAGGACAACATCGAAAAAGAAGCTCCCAAGCCAGAGATACAAGAGAAAAGAGTAGAGTCTCCCCCAACGGAAAAGACGTTGCGGGAAGACTCTCCTTCAGAGCAGCCCCCCATCCAATGCACGAAAGCATCAGCACAACAGTTGCAGTTGGTCCCAATGATCTCTCCCAATCGGGGGGCACTGTTGGTCGGAGATCTCGGTTCTCAAGCCGCAAAAAAGGGACTTCGTATTCAGGGTCCCACAGGCTGGAAGCTCAGTCCCTCTCAGGTATCGGCCAACAGCAAAGGCGAGTTTGCCTTTGTCATTCACCGACAAGGGTCTCTCATGGCGGGAGGAGAAAAGATCACCATCTCTTCCCCGAACCAGTGGTGCTATTTTATAAAGCCACAAGGAAGTAACAGTAATTCTCAAACAAAGATCAAAGATCTACACCCCCAGACCTGCAAGGAGGGAACAACACCCACTCTGACATTCGCTCTCCTAGGGAAGCCAAAAGAAAAGTTTTTAGGATATACATCCAACCCAGGATTAGCAGAGATTACAAAAATTACGACTCCGTCAGCACCAGGCAAACCCACATTAAAAATCAAAATAACATGCAAGAGATCGGGGAGCCTATCGTTGATGGTGGGGGGGCGGGATCTCGAAGCGTCATTGTTCACATTAACCGTAACACCGTAGGTTTCCCAAAGCCCCCCACACAAAAAGAAGAAAGGAGAAAAAATATTTAAAAGATTTCCATCGTTCCAACATCTATACAATGAGAGGTGTTCGATGAGTTGTTACGCGCCATTCATTCTTCTAAAAAAGAGTGCCCACATGTCCGCAGCATGGAGCATGTATAGAGGAATAATATTGTACGGCTCATCGAACACAATCTCCGGCTTTTCCAGCCATCTCAAAGATGGTAACAAAGGAAGATCTATGTGCAAGAGCGTTTACAAAGTTTTTTCCGTCTTTCCTATTCTCTTCCCAAGCCTCCTAACCCTTCTCCTCAGTATTGGAATGTTTCTTTCTCCATCAACAAGCTATGCCCAAACGTGTACAAGTTCTCAGAAAGCTGATGTATTGCTGTTGGTCGATGAGTCTGGTGGCACCAACAACGACAAGATCTTTCGGCAAACGCTATCAAACTTGATCGACACCTTTTCTGGAAGGCTTCGGTTTGGGCTGATGACCTTCAACAAGTCGGCCTACCTGAAAGAAGCCATCGCAAACAACAACGCGACGAGTATTAAAGCGAAAATTCTCGCCATCAAAGGAACAGGTCCTGCGAGGATGCGGAATGCATTTCAGGCGGCCACAACGTATTGGAAACAGCATATCGCGAAAGATGCAGTGGCACGGAGACCGAGATATACCTTTTTGCTGACAGATGGTGGTTCGAATGATGGCTCCCCCGCTCCAGAGATCACAGCACTTCGCAAGCTTGTGGTCAATGGAAAAACCTATGATGTTAAGACATTTGCGCTTGGCTTTGGTGGAAATATCACACAACAGGAGCTCGACAGTTGGGCTCACCCCGGCGGGACCCAAAAAGGATATCACGCCACCAATGGAACCCAACTGAAGAATGCTTTGACGCAAATAGCCAAGCAAGCTAGCGCAGAGCAGTGTGATGGTATCGACAACGATTGCGACGGACAGGTCGATGAGAACCTCAGCCAATCTTGTAGGGGAGCCTGCGGGAAAGGAACACAAGTCTGCAAAAGTGGGGCATGGCAAGTATGCATAGGCACAGGGTCAGCAAGCAAAGAGATCTGTGACAACAAAGACAACGACTGCAACGGCAAGATCGATGATAAGGTCACAGCAACTTGTTATACTGGACCTGCCGGAACCTTGGGAAAAGGGTCCTGCAAATCTGGAGTGAAGAGCTGCTCCGCAGGAAAATGGGGAACTTGTCAGGGAGAGGTCAAGCCCACCAAAGAGATCTGTGATAACTCCGACAACAACTGTGATGGCGCGATCGACGAGACATACCCAACCTTGAACCAGAAGTGTACGGTAGGAAAAGGGGTTTGTCTTCGCACAGGGAGACTGATCTGCAACGCAACAAAAGATGGTACAGTCTGCTCGGCCCAAGCAGGCAGCCCAGGAGCCAAAGAGATCTGTGGAAATGGGCTGGACGATAATTGTGATGGCAAAGCAGACGAAGGCTGCACACAGCCAGCCTGTAAAACCGGAGAGAGTCGGTCTTGTTACTCGGGTCCCTCTGGTTCAGCGGGGCGTGGAAGTTGTCGCAGCGGCCAACAAACTTGCAGTAGCGGACAATGGAGTCTCTGCCGAGGAGAAGTGTTGCCCTCCCCTGAGACCTGTGATGGTAAAGACAACAACTGCAATGGCAAAACAGATGAGTCCCTCCAACGAGCGTGCAAATCTATTTGTGGTTCAGGAACAGAGACATGCAAAGCTGGCAAGTGGACCCGTTGTACGGCACGGCAACCCAAGCCCGAAATATGTGGCAACAAGCTCGATGACGACTGCAACGGCAAAAT
>JALTMC010000126.1:0-2074 GCA_027005175.1 Myxococcales bacterium | reverse complement strand
CTGTTATTCAGGCCCTGCCGGAACTTCGAGCAAAGGGAGCTGCAAAGCTGGCTCCCAGTCTTGTGCCAATGGAAAATGGGGAACATGCCAGGGTGAAGTCAAACCCGGCACTGAGATCTGTGACGGCAAGGACAACAATTGCAATGGCTCCATCGATGAATCCCTCACACAAACCTGCAAGACAGCCTGTGGACAAGGACAAGAGACCTGCCAAAATGGGTCGTGGGTGAGTTGTACTGCACCCAAACCTAGCCCCAAAAAGTGTGACGGGATCGACAACAACTGTGATGGTAAGATCGACGAAGGATGTACTTGCAAAGAAGGACAAGCCAAATCCTGTTATACCGGTCCTGCAAACACACGCGGTCAAGGGATTTGTCAGGGTGGAATACAACGTTGTATCAAAGGAGAATGGGAAAAGACCTGTACTGCCGAAACCACACCACAACAAGAGATCTGTGACAACAAAAAAGACGATGACTGCGATGGAGAAATCGACGAAAACTGCGCGTCCTCCAAGTGCAAAGAGAATGAGACGCGCCCCTGTCCTACCCCCTGTGGCCCCGGAAAGCAAACATGCAAGAGTGGGAAATGGGGTGCATGTGACGATGGCGGAAAAGCTCCTCCTATCGAGACTTGCGATGGAAAAGACAACGACTGTGATGGCAAGATAGATGAAAATCGAATCAAAGCTTGCCAAACCAAATGTGGGCCAGGAACCAACCGCTGCATCAATGGAAAGTGGACAGATTGTTTGGGAAGACAGCCCGAGCGTGAAGTATGTGACGGCCTAGACAATGATTGCGATGGCAAGACAGACAACCAAGCGACCTGCGCAAGCGGCTCAAGCTGTGTTGATGGATTGTGCCCATCTCGTTGTCGCAATGGGGAGTGTCCGGGCAATCAGATTTGTCAAAAAGGATTCTGCATTCCCAAACAAACATGCCAGCAGGTCAAATGTCCAACAGGACAACACTGCCGAGGCGGACAGTGTGTCCGATCTTGTGATTTTATCTCATGCGGAACAGGCCTTGTATGTTCCAACGGCCAATGCGTTCCAGGAAATTGTTATTATCTGGGTTGTCCCTCCAACAAGATCTGCAAACAGGGTAGCTGCGTACCCAACCCATGTGCTTCACTCCAGTGTGCAGGCACTGAATACTGCAACAATGGAAAATGTGTATCTCCATGTACCAGCGTAACTTGTGACAAAGGGCGAACCTGCTCACAGGGACAATGCAAGCCTGACCCATGTGCCTCAGTCACTTGCAAAGCAGGCCAGATCTGTCACTTGGGAAGTTGTTTGGCCGATCCATGCAAAAAAGTACAGTGCCCCCAAGGCAGAGTTTGTAACCTTGGCGAGTGTAGAGACAATCCCTGTATCTACGTCAAATGCAAACGTGGGCTGAGCTGTCAAAATGGAAGATGCTTGAACCTCTGTGCCAACAAAAAATGCGCCAGTGGAAAGGCATGTTTTCTCGGACAATGTGTTCCAGACAACTGCTATTACAAAGGCTGTCCTGACGGGCAGGTCTGTCAGCA
The DNA here is from genome assembly GCA_027005175.1 of Myxococcales bacterium. Classification (GTDB taxonomy): domain Bacteria; phylum Myxococcota_C; class UBA6777; order UBA6777; family UBA6777; genus M3003. Next base: position 532 of record JALTMC010000126.1, on the reverse strand, counting down.
AAGCAAGTGCGTCAGCGATCCATGCAAAGATATACAATGCGCCAAAGGAGCCTTTTGCCGACAAGGCAAGTGCGTTGGTTCCTGTGTAAATAGAACCTGCCCGTCGGATGAACAATGCAAAGATGGCTCATGTGCTCCCGACCCATGTGCGCAACAATCGTGCGCCACAGGCGAGCAATGCATTGCCGGAGTATGCAAAAAGAACCTGTGCCAGAAGGTCACTTGCGACAAGGGACGTGTTTGCAACCCTGCCCAAGGAAAATGCGAAGATGACCCATGTTTGAACATCCACTGTCCCACCGGTGGTGTTTGTCGGGCAGGTCAATGTGTGGGAGCATGTAAGAATGTCACCTGTCCAGCCCAATACGTTTGCAGAGAAGGGGTTTGTCTTCCAGACAACTGCTACAACCTTGGCTGCCCCGGTACAACGATCTGCCAAAAAGGGAAGTGTGTCGCCAATCCATGTGACACAGTTACCTGCGGATTTGGACAATATTGTCGAGCAAGTCAGTGTGTCAAAAGTTGTGAAGGA
>JALTMC010000125.1 GCA_027005175.1 Myxococcales bacterium | reverse complement strand
GCTCATCTACTACACAGCGTACAAGGCTGCTGCCGCTCAACTGCCTGGTAAATCCAGCCGGGATGCCAACAAAGATGCCGCAAAGAACAAAGACCCCTTTGGCCAGAACAATGATAAGCAAGACGGCGTCTTGTACAGTGTTCCAGCAACAGGTGGAACTCCAAAGGCATTGGCTACAGGTTTCTGGTCTCCCACAGGTCTGGTTGTCTCAAAAGATGGCTCTACGATCTATGTCGCAGACTCCAATGCCAGTGATACCCTGAACCCCGACAAAGTAGGCGCGATTTACTCTGTCAGCTCCAGTGGTGGAGCCAAAACTCTCCTCTCTGGAACCTCGGGTTACAAGCCCAAGAGTTTGGATATCGTCAAAGAAGCTACTGATGAGATTTACTTCACAGGTACGGACGTCACCACAGGTAAAGTGGGTGTCTTCAAAGTTTCTGCAGGAGGTGGCTCCGTGTCCACAATCTACACTCCTGGCGCAAGCGATGAGTTTTTCAAAGACCCTGGTGGCCTCGCAGTGACAGCCGCTCGCACCATTTATGTGGCAGAGACCATCGGTGGTATGGGTGGGAACTCATCTTCTGTCGTCAAGATCAAGGGTGGAAAAGCGACAGAGTTTGTGACGGGAATCAAAGTGGGATACCCGGCTGGTATCGCGTTGAGCCACGATGAGAAATTCATCCTGGTGTCGGGGATCGATCCCAACCGAAGTACCTCTGTGGTCTATCGCATTAACCTGAGCGATCCCAAAAAGATGCAAAAGATTGGAAAAGGAACATCCATTGAGAACAAGACCAGCTCTGCTGGTCTCCACCGCGCACACAACGCAGACATCTTTGCCTGGGCCGACGCCGCTTGGCCCGATGAAACCGGCAAAAACGGTGGAACCGTGTTCTTACTGAACACCAAAGCCAATCCATGAGAAACCAAAAAACAACGTTAAACTTAGATAGTACAGATGTATCGAAAAGGAGTTCAGACATGAACAAACGTCATCTTGGGGTAGGCTTTGCATTGGGCCTGACAGCTCTTGCAGTCACTGTCCTGACCACCCCTGTATGGGCTTCCAGCCATCGTGAAGCACCCGCTATATCCGAAGATCCATCCGCCGACAATACGGACGTATACGCATGGGTCAACAAAGGAAGTCACGACAAACTCACCATCGTTGCCAACTGGAACCCTCTGGAGGAACCAGCCGGTGGTCCCAACTTTCACAAGTTCTCAGACAACGTTCGTTACGAGATTCATATCGCCCGTGGTAACAAAGACCCCTTTGATATCGCCACCTATTACATCCGCTTTAAGTCAGCCCGCGCCAAGCGCACCAATGTAGCCAAACTCCCCAACAAATTCTCTGTTTCCAACGGATTGCTTGGTGGTCACCAGTTCTTTCGCCAACTGGCAGGTGTTGAGCAGACCTATTCGGTTGCCAAGATCGAATGGAAAGGAAACTTTGGTACTTACAAGCGGATCGTATCCAACAAAGCTGTCGCTCCGCCCAATATCGGACCTCGCACACAAAAACTTGTTTATGGTGTTGTGTACAAAAATGCTGCCAAATACGACAACAACTTCATCAAGTCCAACTTTATCCATCCCACATCAGAGGGCGGTCAAGTCTTTGCTGGTCCTCGTGACGACGGTTTCTATGTCGACCTCGGTGGCGTGTTTGACCTCGCCAACATCACCAAGAACCGTGGGACCTCGGGTGCTACCCCTGCGACGGATGGAGTCTCTGGCTTTAACGTACACTCCATC
>JALTMC010000124.1 GCA_027005175.1 Myxococcales bacterium | reverse complement strand
CCACCACCGCCGTCTGAAGGGAGTTCGACCACACAGCCTGCACCCGCGCCACTTCCACCAGGGCATGGGCGTCCAACTCAGCCTCCACCACCACGTCCCATTGTCATCAAGCTGCTACCACCCGGAAAACCTCCAAGCATCACCACAACAATTATAGGTCGAGTTCTAGGCTACTTGGGCAAGCCGATGAAGCTCGCGCATGTTCAATTACAACGCTCCATGCTCCCTGAAGACCGAATCATTGTAAAAGTAAAGCCCGATGGTTCATTTCGTATCCAAACGAACAGGTACGGTGTATATTGGCTTCGCCTCTCGGGTATCCGACACAGAACAAAACAGATCATGTTGTTGTTGGAGCGATCACGCACCCTGAAAGTGTACGCAAAGCTAAAACGTTTAGTGTTGAAAAAGAAGCTACAAGACGTCAAGATCGTTGGAAGCTTCAATCATTTCTCGTCGCTTACAGCAAAAGTAATGAAACTGCGGAAGGATGGTACCTATAGTATCCAGCTCCCCCTCTCAACAAAACCGCTGGAATACCAAATTATAGGTATCACCAAAAGCGGCCAACGCATACATGGAACCCAGTCGGGCAGTTATATCTGTGACATTTTTGGGGACTATCACTCTGTCGTTCCCTTGGTGAAACACAAGAAGGCAACAAAAGTCGAGATTGTTTTTTCCCCACAACAATTCCGAGGCGTTTCAGGAAAATCAGTGGTAAAGCTCACTCCAAGATCTGCGGGAGAGTTAGAAGAAGCTCGACTCTATCACCAGCAAGTTCAGAAAAGATCACGCCTCGCCATCAAGAAATTTCGCAAAACAGGTAAATCGTTTCAATTTTTCAAGTTTAATTGGAAACCTATTGAGGCGTATCTCAAAAGCCGCAGTAAAAAGTCAAAATCACCGATAATGCGAGACATATGGACTCTCTATCGAATCGCATTACCCAAATCCCATCACCAGTATTCAGAGATGCAAAAGATGATGAAGGCTCGCAAGAGAGTCCTTGCTGAAATATTTCGACGCACTCCACCAACGTCTCCTCTGTGGAGTGTCGCACCGAATATGACATACAATGTGCTCAAGTTCAATCTTGGAGTGGACGCAAAAAGAGTACTCGACACACTGCGAAAGCAACACCCTAACCCAGGTTTGCGGCTTGCCTTGCGTTCACAGATCTTATTTAACAAAGGAATGAACCTAAGACATCTCAAGGCACACTATGTAAGTCTGCTCAACGCGGCCAGGAAGTTCCCTCAACAAAAAAAGAAGCTACTCCAACGTGCCCAAAAAATGGCTGTAAGGATCAAGAAGCTAGAGAAGGTGGTGGGCTTTCACTTTAAGTTTGTCCAGGCCATTGTAAAAAAGTACAAGAGCAGACGCCTCATCAATCGGATGAATCGCATTCGATGGACATTTATGGAACGCTTTCCCAATGGCAGCTTTGTTCCTCCGTTTCGGGTCAAACTAACAGACCATCCAGAGAAGGTATTTACTCCGAAGCATATGCATCGTCGTCATACACTTGTCATGTTTTGGGCAACCTGGTGTGCACCCTGTGTTGCCAAGTTCCCTCAGATTAAGAAGCTGGCAGAGACCTACAAAAAGAAGCTACAAATCCTCGCTGTATCACACGACCGGGACCTTAAAGTATGGAGGGCTTTTCGCAAAAAGAAGTGGAAGATGCCCTGGTACAACAATGTCCTCGGAAATGCTCCGTACAGCCCGCTGGGTCGGCTCTTCAGCGTAAGAGTCCTACCC
>JALTMC010000123.1 GCA_027005175.1 Myxococcales bacterium | reverse complement strand
CTTTGCAGCTCAGTATATGTCTGCTCAAGGCGAAGCACGTAGAAGCATTATGAACAACCAGCTCATGAAAGGCCGATTTTCAACAATGACACTTTGGGAGGCAGCCACCTTACAAAAGTTATGTGAGGATGAGTTTCAACTTGAGATGATCGAAGCGGGTGCAGAGGAGATCGAGTCTGAAGACGGGTTTCTCACCGTTTTTGGTGCGATGGAAGACTTCAATAATATCGCTTCGAAGCTGAGTGAACTGTCCATTGAGCCTAAAGAGTCTGGGCTTCAACGCATTCCAAGTATGACCAAAGAGGTCTCACCCAAAGTTTTTGCCAGCTTGATGAAGCTTATCGATCGACTTGAAGATAATGATGATGTTCAAAAGGTTTACCACAACGTTGAGTTCACGGAAGCTCTTGCTTCTCAGATAGAAGAATAAGAAGGTCTCCTTTGTTGACGGCTTTGCCTGCTTCGACTGGGATGGTCTCAACGAGGCCATCAAGGGGAGCTTTGATCTCGTTTTCCATCTTCATGGCTTCCAAAATCAACAACACCTCTCCTGTGGAAACTTCCTGACCCTCTTCGACCAAGATACGAATGACAGTTCCTGGCATTAAGGCTGTCATACTGCCTTCTTCCTGGTTGCGTTGTGGGCGAAATAGAGTGGGAACAAGGTGACCGTCCACAGAGATATCGGTTGTTCGAGAGAGACGAAGCTGGTCCTTTTGCTCCTCTGTTACCTCGATATGAAGCTCTTCCTCGCCGATTTGGGCTGTAAACCCTTCCTCTGTTTCTTGCAGTGTGACCGCAAACTCTTTGCCACCCATCGTCACAAGAATTGCCTCATTCTCACGACGGGCTTCCACCTCAAACTGCTGGCTGTCTACCTCTAATTTTCCTTGCATCTTGTCTAAATCCTACTAAGTGAACTGACACGGAGGTTTTCGATACGAGCGGCGAGCTTCCATGGATTGAGGCCACGTTTTCCGATGCCGTTGGTTTCGTGATCTTGCTCCAAAAGTTCCTGCCGAAGTTGGTAGATCACTGCACTCATGGCCGCCGCCAGGACCTCAGGAGTGGGACCTCGTCGCTTTCTCTCTTCAAAGAATTGTTGGGCGACTTGGGGGAAGATGGCATAGTTGAGGGCGTCGTCTTCAGGGTGCTTTCCGTTTTCGTCTGCAACGGCAGCTTGGGCACTCTTCCAGGCTGGTTCGAGTAGGTCAGCGGGGCGGATGTCAATGGCCTTTTCTCCCTCCACTTCTTCGGCGAGCACCAGCAACTCAGCATTGACAGGAGCAGGGGTTTTTCCATACCGACCCATCAGTAAGTTGCGGGTTTCACGAGTGATCGACTTGTATCGCTCTCCCATGATCACATTGAGCACGGCTTGGGTTCCGACGATCTGACTTGTCGGAGTCACCAAAGGTGGATAGCCCAGATCTGCCCGGACTTTTGGGACTTCTTCCAGAACGTCATCCATCTTATCCAGCGCATCTTGTTCTAGGAGCTGGTTGGCCAAGTTTGAGATCATCCCACCAGGGATTTGATTGCGTAGTACGCGAGGGTCTACACCTGTATGCTTGCTCTCAAAGTGAGCGTACTTATACCGGACAGTGCGGAAATACTCTGCCACCTCTGCGAGAATACGGAGATCCAAACCTGTGTCGTGTGGTGTGTTTTGGAGTGTGGCCACCAAAGACTCTGTGGAAGGTTGTGATGTTCCCCCAGCCATCGAAGAGATCGCAACGTCTACGATGTCTGCACCCGCTTCAATACCCATGAGGTAGGCGCCCTCGGCCATCCCGCTGGTGCTGTGGCAGTGAAGGTGAATCGGAATCGAGACGGCTTCCTTCAACTTTTGAACCAACTCTCGCGAGGTAAAGGGGTTCAACAAACCTGCCATGTCTTTTATACAGATGGTCTGACACCCCAGTGACTCAAGCTCTTTGGCAAGATCAATATAACGATCAACGGTGTGAAAGGGTGATACCGTATACGAGATAGCACCTTCCGCGATCTTACCCGCTTTGAGAACGGCTTCGATCGTATGACGCATGTTGCGGACATCATTCAGTGCATCAAAGACACGAAAAACATCGATTCCGTACTCTGCCGCTCGATTCACAAACGTTGTGACGATATCGTCGGGATAGTGTTTGTATCCCACAATATTTTGACCACGCATAAGCATCTGCAACCGGGTGTTGGGTAGCCCTTGTCGAAGTAGGCACAATCGCTCCCACGGATCTTCCCGTAAGAAGCGCAAACAAGAGTCAAAGGTTGCACCACCCCAAACCTCCAATGACCAGTATCCCACCTGATCCAGCTTGCTCAGAATCGGCAGCATATCTTCCGTACGCATCCGTGTGGCCAACAAGGATTGATGAGCGTCGCGCAAGACGGTCTCTGTGACTCGAATCGCACGACGGGATCGCTTGCTCTCTGGGAGGGCAGGGTCCACATGTGTTGCTAGTATCTCTCGCATTATTTAGACCTTCTGCTAGGATTACAGCGGTATATTACCGTGTTTATTGAGACCTTCTGCTAGGATTACAGCGGTATATTACCGTGTTTATTGAGACCTTCTGCTAGGATTACAGCGGTATGTTGCCGTGTTTTTTGGCAGGTCGATGTTCACGTTTGTTGGCGCATGCTTCCAACGCTTCGATCAGTCGTGGTCGGGTATCAGCGGGTTCTATCACATCGTCCACATAGCCGCGCTCTGCTGCGATATAAGGAGATGCAAACTTATCGCGATAGGAGTCTACAAGTTCTTTGCGCTTTTCTTCTGGATCATCGCTGGCTGCGAGTTCTTTGCGAAAGATGATATTGACAGCACCTTCTGCGCCCATCACAGCGATCTCGGCAGTGGGCCAAGCTACATTGAAGTCGGCGCGGATATGCTTGCTACACATCACGTCGTAGGCTCCACCGTATGCTTTTCGGGTGATCACGGTGAGTTTTGGGACATTGGCTTCACAGTAGGCATAGAGCAACTTGGCGCCGTTGCGGATGATCCCATTGTACTCTTGTGCTGTTCCTGGCAAGAAGCCAGGAACATCCACAAATGTGATCAAGGGGATGTTGAAGGCGTCGCAGAAACGAACAAATCGGCCTCCTTTGATCGAGGCGTCAACGTCCAAACATCCTGCGAGGTGAGCGGGCTGATTTCCGACAATACCGACTGTGTGTCCATGCAGTCGCGAGAATCCGATGACCAGATTTTGTGCCCAATAGGCTTGAACCTCAAAGAATTCACCATGGTCTACGACTTGCGCGATGAGATCTCGCATATCGTAGGGGACGTTGGGGTTGTCGGGGATGATCGTGTTGAGTTCGTCCTCTCTTCGATCTTTGGGATCATCACATGGAGCGCGTGGTGGATCTTCCAGATTGTTGGAAGGCAAGAAAGAGAGCAATTTGCGAAGTTGTGCGAAGGCTTGGTCTTCATCGTTGGCCAAAAGATGCGCCACACCACTTTGGGAGTTGTGGGTCATGGCACCCCCCAACTCTTCAAAGGTGACTTCCTCTCGTGTCACCGAACGGATCACCTCTGGGCCTGTGATGAACATATGGCTTGTGCCTTTGACCATTAACGTAAAGTCGGTCATGGCGGGAGAATAGACCGCACCACCGGCACAAGGACCCATGATGGCAGAGAGTTGAGGAACAACGCCGGATGCCATGACATTGCGAAAAAAGATCTCCGCATAACCACCCAGGCTGACAACGCCCTCCTGAATACGGGCACCACCTGAGTCATTGATGCCAATGACAGGGGCACCATTTTTCATGGCCGTGTCCATGAGTTTGCAGATCTTCTCGGCAAAGACTTCACCCAAAGAACCACCAAACTGCATAAAATCCTGGGAGAAAACATAAACGAGGCGACCGTCGATGGTTCCACTTCCGGTGATCACTCCATCACCATAAAAGCGTCTCTTTTCCATTCCAAAATCGGTGCAACGATGTTTTGCAAACATGTCCGTTTCACGAAACGTTCCTGGGTCTAGGAGCTTCTCCACTCGCTCGCGAGCAGTGTATTTGCCTTTATCATGGCGCTTTGCGACCTTGGCAGGGTTGCTGGCGGTGGCTTCTTGCTTGAGCGCACGAAGCTGCTCAAGTTTCTTCGCGGTGGTACTCATCCGTCGATCTTGCCTCTATATGTAATCGGAAGTTTTTGTTTTAGCGGGGGATGCAGACATCTTTGCCTTTGCACTTACCTGCGGCTGTGTCACAGGGGCCAAGCTTTCCACATTCGGCATCACTGGTACAGGCGGGGGTGTGGGTCTTGCAGACGAGACCGTCAATGCCATCACAGTCTGCGGTTGTTTTGCACGGTTTGAGACAGGCAAAAATCGGCTTTTGCTCTGAGTTTACTGCGATCGTTCCGCATTCACGGCCTTTTTCGCAAGCATTCTTGTCGTCACAGAAGGCCCAGCAACGACCTTGACCAAAGCCAGGCTGACCTCGGGCGGGCTGCAATGTGTTCAGGCCATTCTTGGTGTCACAATAGAGACCTTTGTTGTAGTCGAACCGCTCTCCCTGCTTCTTAACGAAGCGCATGCAAACACTGGTCTTCTCTGCAAATTGTTCAGCAGCAACACATACGGTGCCGCTGCCACAGCCTGCTTTGCAAGGTTTGTAACAGTAGTTGGTGGTTCCCCCTGACCATGTTTTGCAAATCAGACCATCCAGGCAATTGGCCCAACAGAGATTTCTGTCACACACATTCCCTTTTTTGCAGTCGCTATTGCTTTGGCACTTCTTGCCATCTTCCACATCACCACAAGGCTCTAGCTCATCGCGATCTGTTCCTGAGGCAGGGCGTTTTCCTTTCGCACAAGCCTGAGACTTGCAATACATGTCGGCTGGGCACTCTTTGTGACTCACACAGGGAAGGATGCATTGATTGAGTAAGCATTTGGCCTCAAGCCCAGGCTTGCTCAAATAAGCACAGTCCGCGCTCTTCTGACAACCCTTCAAGCAGGTGTTGCTTGAGCTGCACTTCTCACCCTTTGCCGTGTCACATACGCTGTCGTCGAGGCAGCCTTGGCATTTTCCTCCAGCGCAGACGGCTCTCTTTTCAGCTTTGCAGTCATCGTTGGTTTTGCAACCACTTGTGGTTTCACATGTACCGTTGACGCAGTTCTTGCCGTTGCAATCTGCTTTGGTGGTGCAAGTACCTTCTGGCTTCGAACAACCTGTCATGTTGGCTCCTGCGATCATCCACAACGCAACGAAGCCAAAGAACACACTGTATCCAACTATCTTCTTTCTCAACAACATACTTTCTTTCTCCTGTGATCTGGATCGATTCCAAACGCACGAATACCTTACACCATAAAACATGATGAAGATATTTTCATAGAATGTTTTTGGGTATACATGATGTGATTGCTGAAAATCAAGCTTGAGAGCGAGATGATCCTTGGACACAGAGGGGGACATCTCTCTGTGTTGTCCCTTTCTCTTCTTTCCGAACGCAGAGTGTTGGAGAGAGTTAAATGAATTTTCTTTTGAACTGAAAGGGGTTGTCTGTCGTATGAAAAAAAGCTGTTGACAAGTTTACGAGAGCGGTGCTATACCGTTCCAGCTTGCGGTTCGGAAGAGTGGCCGAGCGGTCGAAGGCGGCGGACTTGAAATCCGTTGTACATCTTTGGTGTACCGAAGGTTCGAATCCTTTCTCTTCCGCTGATGTGGTGGAGTAAAGTGATGCCTCTGGTCACTTATGATACCTTTTTTGTCATCTCTTTGATTGAGATGGCCCATGAAAGCAAGTAAATGGCAAGCAGTAAGCATTGGAGAGATGACCGAGAGGCCGATGGTGCTCGCCTGCTAAGCGAGTGTGCCCGAAAGGGTTCCGAGGGTTCGAATCCCTCTCTCTCCGCTTTTTTGTAGAAAGTTTATTTTTTTTCTTGGCAAGCATTGTGTTTTTCTGTTATAAGTCTTTTTCGATTTTTTTATTTCTGCACCCGTAGCTCAGCCCGGATAGAGCGCCGGACTACGAATCCGTAGGTCAGAGGTTCGAATCCTCTCGGGTGTACTCCCTTTTGTTTCTCCGATAGCCAACCCCACTCCACCTCATTCGAAAGGTGGTCCCATTGAAGCAAAATGACTTGACATGGATGGAAGAGGCACTGGCAGAAGCCCGTCGAGCAGAGCAAATAGGGGAAGTTCCTGTGGGAGCTATCGTTGTATGCGATAGTCAGATTGTAGGAAGAGGACACAATCAGCGAGAGACTTCTTATGATCCTACGGCTCATGCCGAACTCCTGGCTTTGCGCGATGCTTCTCAGACCTTGCAACGATGGCGCTTAACAGGATGTACTTTGTACGTAACGTTGGAGCCGTGTCCTATGTGTGCAGGCGCCCTGGTAAATGCCCGCATTGACCGCTTGGTTTTTGGATGCAGTGATCCAAAAGCTGGTTGTTGTGGTTCCCTGCATAACATCCCTTCGGATGAGCGTTTGAATCATCGTTTGGAAGTTTTGGGAGGGGTAAGGGCCGACGAAGCGTCTCATCAACTTCGGAGTTTTTTTCGGAAACGTCGGAGTCAAAAACGGAGAGATGGCCGAGTGGTCGAAGGCGCTTGATTCGAAATCAAGTGTACTCGCAAGGGTACCGTGGGTTCGACTCCCACTCTCTCCGCAATTAGGTCAATTCTCAGGAGAGGTGACCGAGTGGCCGAAGGTGCACGATTGGAAATCGTGTGTGCGCAAAACGTACCGGGGGTTCGAATCCCCCCCTCTCCGTTATCGATTAACCCGTTCGCGGGTTCCTTATGATGGCTGGGTCCCACGCAACGTAGGCCTCTGAACCCCGTCAGGGCCGGAAGGCAGCAGCGGTAAGAGTGTCCGGCGTGTGCTGTGGGGTCGCCCGGCTATCGCCCCATCTCCTCCCACACGGACCCCACGGAGCGCCATCCCAACCCTCGGCAGCGGAAACACCGCCATGTCCTACCTAGTCCTCGCCCGGAAATGGCGCCCGCAAACCTTCGACGACGTGATCGCCCAACACCACGTTGTCCAGGCCCTCCAAAACGCCATCCGCCTCGAACGCCTCCCCCACGCCCTCCTTCTCACCGGCTCCCGCGGCATCGGCAAAACGATCAACTGCCTTCAACTCGACTCCTCCTCCAATACCCCCAACCCCTGCAACTCCTGCACCATCTGCCAGGAAATCACCGAAGGCCGCTGTGTCGATATCATCGAAATCGACGGCGCCTCCAACCGCTCGATCGATGATGTGCGCGAACTGCGCGATAATGTCCAATACCTCCCCAACCACGCCCGCCGCAAAGTCTATATCATCGACGAAGTCCACATGCTGACACGGGAAGCCTTCAACGCCCTCCTCAAAACGCTCGAAGAGCCGCCCCGACACGTCCTCTTCATCTTCGCCACCACTGAACCACATAAAATCCCCATCACGA
>JALTMC010000122.1 GCA_027005175.1 Myxococcales bacterium | reverse complement strand
GTATTCTTCAAACGCGGGATCATTCGGATTCGCGGCTTGCTTGATCTTGCTGAACGATGTTGAAAGGTATGGGGTGTGATGGTCAGAGAAGGGGCTTCCCAGAGTTTCCAACTCACTCCATTGTGCAAACATATCCCAGATGCTCCTGCGACAACCATATTTCCGTTCGATTGTGGTGTATCAAACAACCCTGAGTCAGAAGGATGGGATTCACACGAGCCGGCAAGTCAACAACAGCCATCTTTGTTCATCGATGTTTGTCGCTTTGGTGAGCTTTCGCCTCATCCCATCCAAAGCTCAGGTCAGCAAGCCGACCACTCCTGTCCCAAAAAATCCGACCACTGCTGTTGCGCCCAGGGATTGGAAGACAACTTTTACGTTACGTCTTTGAATTAGCTTTACAGCAAAAAGAGTTAGTCGGTTGTGTTGGGGTTGTAGTAGATTCGAAACAAGCTAAAATACCATTTTATGAAAAATATGGATTCCAAAAAATCGAAGAAATTGTTGAAGGGGAAATGAAGGGCTTTTTAGTGATAACTCCTATGTTTTTACGAATCAAATTGATACCAAATCCTTCACGAATAACAATACCTTGTGCCCCCCAACAAAACACTCTGGAGCAGGCGGGCGGACCGCTTGCTGTTGCGACAACTCTGGCCGGGCATTCTAGTCGGGGTGCTCTCGAAGCTTTGACTCTCTTCACTTACTATAGCTGACTCAGCTTGAGGGTTCGCTTGCTTCCTGCTTCTGTTATGAACTTGCAAATGCTGCTTTGAGAACTTTCATTGATATGTACAAATGTAGCTTGTCATCGAGTAATTCTTCAAATCCAAACGACTGATTTTGTTAGTTATGCCAGTGAGGCGGAGTTTGCCTCTTGTTGCTCTCGAAAGACCTCTTCTGTGCTGTAGAAGTACCAAGTGCCCACAAGTGTGAGTGCAAAGCTGAAGGCTACAATGTAGCTACCACCGGAGAGGTAGGCATCGAGTCCAAACCAGCCCCCGGTGCTGTACAAGAGCCACAAGCCAAACAGAGATCGTGCTGATTCGATCCAGGGGGCGACCTTCTCACCGTCCATCATCGATGTGTATCCGTAAACACTGACAAAAACGAGCCCTCCGTACATGAGCAATTCGTTGTAGGGAATCGTACCAAAGCGAAAGAACATCCACATCAACAACGCGAGGGAGAGGGTCATTTGAAAGAGTGACCAAGCTTTAAAGGGGTAGGATGCGGGGGTGTCATATTTTTCATAGGTATGGACATCGTCGATGTAGTTTAATGCATATTGTTGTTTGACGTCTTTTGGTCGATAGCCTGTGGGGCGAAACCACAAAGTAAGCTTCTCTAGGAAGCCATTGGTGTGCCAGGCGTCTTGGAGCAGGTTCCAGTTGTGTAGAAAGTTGATCTTGACAGGGTTCCAGGTTCGGACGGGAGTCAGCACACCATAGACAGGAGGTACATCGTCTAGCTCCTCCTGGAATGTTCCAAAGAGACGGTCCCAGACACAGAAGATGGCACTGAAATTTTTGTCGATATACTCTGGGTTGATTCCATGATGTACTCGATGTTGGGATGGTGTCACAATGATATACTCCAGCCATCCGAGCTTTCCGATATGTTTGGTGTGGTACCAGAACTGCAAAAACAAATGGATGGGCAAGAGGAGAGCAATGACTTTGTGAGGGATACCCACGACAGCTGCAGGGAGCATAAACAAGGAGAAAAAGCCAAACACAACCGAGATAGGTTGTCGCAAAGCACAAGGAAGATTAAATTCCTCGCTGCTGTGGTGAATCACGTGTCGGTTCCAAAACACGTTAATGGAGTGATAGAGTCGATGGCTCCAATAACTGGCGAAATCAATGGCTAGAAAAGCAAGGAGCACAACAAGCCATGTGGTGGAGATCTTAAACACGGCGAGGTGCTTGAGCAAAAAAGGATAGCTCACCAACACAACAAGCAAACCCAGGGAGTCTTTCACGATGTTCGTGAGTCCAGAGCTGATGCTGGATACAGAATCCAACCAACGAAATGTCTGATGGCCTTTGACATACCCATACAGAAGCTCCAGTGTCATCAAAAGGGTGAAGCCGGGTATCGCAAACAATAAAGCCTGGGCATACGCTTCCATATCTTTCTCTCCTCTCCATGGACAAAACTGTTTTCGGCGGCAGTTCCATAAAATGGGATCTCCTCTACCCTTTGTATCACACATTTTTTTCGTCTGATTCTTTTGTTTGATTCCGAGCACAAAACTGTACTGCTTCTTGTCAACGAATGCCAATGATGCCAAACAAGCATAGCAATGCATTTTGAATGATGCCAAAGAATGATGCCAAACCCAGATCTTAATCAAAGAGAGGTTGTTATGAACGTCCTAGAGCATTTTCAAATTCAAGAAGGTCATGCGGCTGCTTGTGCAGGAGAGGGGCTGTGGTTCTCTGATGCCGCAAGTGAGGCTTTGCCCTCTGTCAACCCTGCGACAGGCGAAGTGCTGGCGACCGTTTCGTTGGCGACTGCTTCTCAGTACGAGCAGGCCGTTCAAGCAGCACAAGAGAGCTTCCTATCCTGGCGAATGGTTCCTGCACCACAGCGAGGGCAGTTGGTTCGTGACTTGGGCAATGCGCTCCGCAAACATAAAGATATGCTGGGTCGGTTGGTTAGCCTGGAGGCTGGAAAGATCTTGCAAGAAGGTTTGGGTGAAGTGCAAGAGATGATCGACATCTGCGACTTTGCAGTGGGATTGTCTCGACAACTGTACGGTCGTTCGATGCATTCGGAGCGGCCACAGCACCGTATGATGGAACAGTGGCAACCGCTCGGTCCTGTCGGTGTGATCTCTGCGTTCAACTTTCCTGTCGCGGTGTGGTCGTGGAATGCGGCTATTGCAGCTGTCTGCGGCGATACGGTGGTTTGGAAACCCTCAGAGAAAGCACCTCTCTGTGGGCTGGCTATCCAACATATCTGCAATGAAGTGATGACTCAACACGGTGTCTCGGGTGTCTTTAATATCGTGATAGGTGATGCCTCCATCGGTGAGAAGCTGAGCACAGACACCCGATTGCCACTGATCTCTGCGACAGGCTCCACTCGTATGGGCAAAGCTGTGGCACAGAAAGTTGCAGCACGATTGGGTCGAAGCCTGCTTGAGTTGGGCGGAAATAACGCGATCATTATCGATGAAACCGCAGATCTTGAGTTGGCGTTGCGAGGGATTCTGTTTGGTGCGGTGGGGACCGCCGGTCAACGTTGTACCAGTACACGACGCTTAATTGTGCACAGCTCTGTGGTGGATGAGTTAACACGGCGTCTTGTGACCGCCTATGAGCATATCTCGATTGGTGATCCTCTGGAATCAGAGACCTTGATGGGACCCCTGATTGACCAGGACGCTATCAACCAAATGCAGAAAACACTCGCGGCGATCAAGCAATCAGGGGGAGAGGTCCTTTGTGGTGGTGAAGTCTTGGAGCGGCCTGGATACTTTGTGACTCCCTGCTTGGTCCGCGTGGCTGAACAATATCCGATTGTCAAGCAAGAAACCTTTGCACCCATCCTCTATATTCTAACGTACGATACGTTAGAGGAAGCGATTGCGATACATAATGACGTGCCTCAGGGGCTCTCGTCTGCAATCTTTACACAAAACTTGATTCGTGCGGAAACCTTCTTGGCGGCGATTGGCTCTGACTGCGGTATCGCCAACGTCAACATTGGTACCTCGGGCGCAGAAATCGGTGGTGCATTTGGTGGAGAAAAGGAAACAGGTGGTGGACGTGAGGCCGGTTCCGACTCCTGGAAGATGTATATGCGACGACAAACCAATACCATTAACTGGTCCCCCGAACTTCCCCTCGCACAAGGGATTAAATTTGGATAGCACGGTCAATGACCCTCACCCCATCCGGCCTTCGTCCTGTAGATCCTGCAGAGTCTACGAGCGGGAAGGGGCTCCCACGCCCACAACATAAGAGGTTTTTTTCTGATGAAAACAGAGTGGTTGTTGGAACCCGGCGTAACGTATTTGAATCATGGTTCGTTTGGGGCATGTCCTCGGCTCTTACTGGAGAAACAACGGGAGTATCAGGAGCGGTTAGAGCGTCAACCTGTTCGGTTTATGTTGTCTGAGGTGCCGGAGTTGTTGAAGCGATCTCGTGAAGCCATGGCTGGTTTTGTGGGTTGTGACGCTGATGATCTGGTGTTTTTGAGTAACGCTACATCTGCGGTGAATACAGTGCTTCGGTCTTTGAATTGGAAGCCCGGCGATCAACTTTTAACCACCAATCACGCTTACAACGCTTGTGCGAATGCGCTACATTATGTGGCCGATCGATATGGGGCAGAGGTGATTGTGGCGGATATCCCGTTTCCGATGCAAGATCCGCAAGAAGCGATCGATGCGATCATGTCTTGTGTTACACCAAGCACACGCCTCGCTTTACTGGATCATATTACCAGCCCGACAGGTATGGTGTTGCCGATAGGCGCGATCATTCAAAGCCTTCATGAGCAGGGCGTTGATTCTTTGATTGACGGCGCTCATGCCCCAGGGATGCTCCCTCTCGATTTGGACAAGCTCGGTGCGGCTTACTTTACAGGAAACTGTCATAAGTGGATGTGTACACCCAAAGGTGTGGCCTTTTTGTATGTGCGTCGTGACAAACAAGAAGCGATTCGACCTCTTGTGATCAGTCATGGTGCGAATGAGCCATTGCAAGGAGTGAGTCGATTTCAAATCGAGTTCTCCTGGCTCGGGACCGATGACCCAAGCGGAAGACTTTGTGTTCCTGATGCCATCGCTTGGGGGGAGCAGGCTATCGAAGGTGGTTGGCCTGCCTTAATGAAACGCAATCGAGATCTGGTGTTGCAGGCAAGACGTCTTCTCTGTGACAGCTTGGGTGTTGAAGCTCCTATTCCTGACGAGATGATCGGGATGATCGCGGCCATTCCCTTACCCGCCACTACCGCCCAAGACAATGGCTCCGCCTTTGCTGTTGACCCCCTTGAAGCTGCCTTGCTCACACAATACAATATCGAAGTCCCCATCTTTCTGTGGCCCTCCCACCCTCGACGCTGGCTTCGAGTCTCAGCCCAACTCTATAACCAACTCAGTGATTATGAGCAATTGGCAGAGGCCCTCAACGCTCTCATTGAATATTGAAACCAGTCGCGAACCTTTGGTGGCTTGAATCGGGGCGTTGGTGGCTTGAATCGGGGCGTTGGTTGTTGGTTGAACATTCTAAAAAGAGATTTTCACATGGAGGGGTTGTAGGCTATTGATTGTGATGAGGGAGGGGATGGCATCGTGTTTGAGGATGGTTTGTTCGATTTTTCGGGCGAGGGGTTTCTGTTGGTGGGTAGGGATATTGATGTTACCTTTGGCGGGAATGACCAAGAGGTTGCATTGGTAGCGCATCCAGAAAAAGCTTTGTTGGAGTAGGAAGCTGCGGGTTGGAATTTTGGGGATTGGGTGTGGTAGGTTTCGGACTTTGATGTGTCGTATGGGGGTGATTGGAGTGTTGGGGAGGCACCGGCGCTGGATCAATGGATAGAGGTGGTGTTGGCGTATCTTGCGTCGCTTGCTTTGTCGTGTCCAGGCTTGGCGACTCATGGCAAGCAGGGCTTTGGGTGATTCAACGGGTTGGTAAAAGGAGCCAGGTGCTTGCAGTAAGGGTGCCTTTTTGAACCTCCTGGCACGGGCTCGAACGTTTGGTTTTTTGGAGGCTGGAGTTTTTGTTTTGGCTTTGGACTTTACAAAGTCCGGTGTTTGGTGGGAGCTTTTGTTCTTGTTGTTCTCCTCATTGTCGTTTGTGCTGGCGGTATGGTGTGGTGTTAAGACTTCAATGACACCACGGGTGCGGTCGAGGACAATGGCGAATGGGCCACCAACAAGTGTATAAGGTCGAACTAGGTAGTCTGTTCCGTTGCGTCGGATTCGAAAGAAGGTATAGGGGCGATGCAAGATCCCGCCTACACCTGCTGACGATTGGAGATGTTGACCCTGACTTTGAAAATCTTTCATGAGCTGTCGCCAGATTCGAGTACGAGAATCGCGCATCCAGTCACGCATGAGGCTTTGAGGGTAGCGGATTTGTTTCCGCACTCGAATGGGAGCGGTGAAAAAAAGGACCTCGCCGCGTAGGAAGGAGTCCAGGAATGTTGACATACTTAAATCTTTGAGTGTTTTTACGCTGTTGTATGCTTTGTTATAGGCTTTGAGTAGGTCGTGAAAGGTGTCGTTCAGTAAGTCCAATCTTTTGCGGTAGCGATTGACTTGTTTCTGAATGGCCCTGGAAGCTCGAAACATCTTGAGGTTTTGGGCGGTACAGTACTCTCGTCGTCGCAGGCTTGGATTGTCTGTGTGCTTCAACTCTCGAAAGAGTTGGAATCGGCTGCGTCCCATCTTGTTACGTTTGACGTGGAATAGCTTGTTCCAGGAGTGAGAACATTTGAAATGTACCTCGTTGATATCTTTTGCAAGCTTTATATTTTTGTTGTAAATCGGCCACAGGGCTTTCCAAAAGGGGCGGGAGCTTTCGTATTGTTGTAGGTAGTAGATCTCTCCCAAAGCGCGGGCTCGTACAGGTGGCATCAGCGTGACAGAGAATTTCGCCTGGGCAACTCTTGGTTCACTTTTCAAGGCAAACACAGGCAATAACAGCGGCTCACCGTTGCTTGTGTCTGGATAATAAAGAATTGTTCGACTGTGGGGAGAATTCACAAATCGCTGGATATCTTTGCGAATGTTTTGGATCCTGCGTTTGTGTTTTATTGCATCGATCTTGCGAATCTGAATCCAGTTTGCGGCTTTGAGTTGCTTGAATACGCTCATCCAGTTGGAGAGCATTCCTAAGTACTGTGGGCCTGTTTGAGCACCTCCGGGATTCATAATTAACGCATAGCCTGCACCCAATAGATCGGTCGGGGTGCTGTAGGGGAGCATGGAGTAATAGAAGGCGTGAAGTAGGGGTGAGGTGAAGGGGTGGGTGGATTCACCTGTTAAGAGAATTCCTACCGTTTTCCCTTCTTCCACAAAACGCCAACATGTGACGGGAGCACCATTGGTATCATACAAGGGGAGAGGAGCTGTCGCAGTGGGAGAGGGTTTGGCAAAGCCATCAGGAGTCAAACAGTTTTTACTGTTGTTGCGATGACATAGTAGGTCCCGGTTGATGACCACCTTTTTGGGACATCCTACCAATCCCAGGAGCAGGAGCAACCCCAAGGTCCATGGGATATGCCGCCACAAATGCTGAGACACAGTCGATAACGTTTGTATCCTTTTCATCTAAAACATCCTATCCAATGAAAGAGACTCGGGGACTTTTTTTTTTTTTTTTTTTTTTTTTTTTTGATTGTAGCAAGAACTTGATCTAGATACCTTTCTTTGAGCAGTGATGGGTGGGATGGGGTGACCTTAGGTTTCAAGCTTTTGTCTTAA
>JALTMC010000121.1 GCA_027005175.1 Myxococcales bacterium | reverse complement strand
GATTCAACTGAATGGTCGGAGGGGTGGAGATGGCTCTCCGGGTTGTCCTTCTGGAGACGGTGGAGATGGCTTTCAGGGGGAGAATGCTTTTAGTCATGTTACAACGAAGACTGTTTGTACTCATCGTCGAAGAAGATTTCTTTTGTTCTTTGGTGGTCAGTGTGTGAGGAGAAGAAAAATAGAAAAATGTCATAGCTTCGAGAATGGAGGTGATGGCGGAAATGCAGGAAGTGGTGGAAATGCGTCACCTGGTGGTGCCGGTGGTAAGGGGGGAGCAGCTATACCTCTTAGAGTTAGAACAATCACACCATTTCCCTCTTGGAGTGTTTGGTCTCGTCCTGGTATCGGAGGAAAACAAGGAGCCCCTGGAGCTGCTGGTAAGCCTGGAAGACCTGGTCGGGGAGGTGCAGGAAGGATGTGTGCGAACGAACAAATTCCTGCTGGGAGGTCTGGTCAAGAAGGAGTGGTAGGACAAAAGGTTATTGGAGTTGGGAAAAATGGTCTTTCTGGTCGCTCTCGTCGTCTTGTGTGGGAGAGGATTACGGATTCTTCTGGAGAGCAGAAGCAACTGAATAGACTTTTTTTACAAGGGTGGGCTCTTTATAAACTATTCAAAATAGTGCAGGGGGTTGTCAGACATCAACGAACGAATAAGCTTCTTGAACAGTTAAAAAGTCCTCTTTGGAAACGCTGGACCAAACTTCATCTACTGAGTCTCCAAAGAAAAGCTGCTTCCAACCAATCCAAAATTAATCGAGAGGCTCACCTGATCATTTTTCATCGAGCACTCTTTGCTGCGGTTCACAAAATTCATGAACGAGCAAAACTACTGTGTCAAAATCTAGCCTATGGCTGGGTGATACGATCTTCTTTGAGCAGAGCCGATAAGTCGTCTCCATGGATAGAGCAGCTATGTAATCACTGGTATCGTCGGTATCGTCAAAAACCACAACAAAGACTATTCGGAAGTAAACGAATCCTGCCAGTATGTACCATTCGAGATTTCTGTCATATTTCGTATGAGGAAAGAGCTTACTCTCCCTAACGTTTCAGCCAATGAGAAGTCATTAAGGTGGATACAATCGTGAGTTTCAAGAAATCCTTGCCAGAGCCTTTGTCGTTGGATCCTTCGTTGCATCCGTTGCAGCGGTTAGCCGGTCAGCTGCATTTGCTCAAACAGTTGCCACGGACAGGGTGGGTGATTCGTGGTGTGCATCAGGTGGAGTCGGTGGCTGCGCACTCTTTGGGTGTCAATGTCTGGAGCTTGTGGCTGGCTGCCCGGCACGAACAGCGGTTTGACGTCACAGTCGATCGGGGGAGATTGTTAGTGCTGGCGACCCTGCATGATCTAGCTGAAGCTGTCATGGGAGACTTGATCCCTCTGCAAAAAAAGATCTTATTTGGAGAAGATCCCCAGCAGCAAAAAGAAGGTGTGCGTCAGGCAGAGGAGCGATTCTGGAAGGGGCTCAAAGAGACAGAAGATACAGAACCTTTGGCACAGTTTACACAGTCTTTGGTGGGGGATTGGACCGAGCTTTGGCAGGAGTATCGAGAAGCCTCTACAGTCGAAGCTCGTTTGGTGAAGCAAGCCGATGCCCTGGATTGCGTGATGCAAGCGACAGTCTACCAACGCACTGAAAACATCTCTCTTGCTGTTTTCTCACGCCTGATTGAGAAAGCAGCCCCCAACGACGTTGAGCTACAAGGCTGGCTTCAAGAGCAATGGGAAGACTCAAACAACGGATAGCTTGGAGTGGTTACCGCTTTGGCTGGTTTGACTCTTTGCAATTGCTGAGACTATACTGCTTTTTATGTAATGGATGAGGAGGGGGGTAAATCTTCTCTTCTCAACTCTTCTCGTCAAAGTCATTCTTCGATGCCATGTCATTTCTCTGACCTCTGACTGATGGAAAGACACAATGCTTATTCTTTCAAAAACTGTTTGTTTTCGGTGGCTTTCTTATGTAATCTCGCTTGGAGTGTTGTTGACACTGGGGTACAGTGGCGATGTTGCTGTATCCATTCCCGGTTGTGAAAGTTGCCCTGATCGGTGTCTGCTTGGTGATGGAAGCAAAGGCAAGTGTGTTCCTTGTATCAAGGATGTCCACTGTCAGGGCAAGAGCAGCCCCACGAAGAAGTGTACAGCAGAAAATCGGTGTGTCTGCGGAACGGACAAAGATTGCCCCGCCAAAAAGAAGTGCAATGGGAAGGGCGGCTGTGTCGATTGTTTGAAAAATGAGGACTGCACCGAGAGTGGAAGTCCAACGTGTGTCAACAGTCAGTGTATGCAGTGTGCTCCGGGAGATAGTCGAGCCTGTGTGCCCGAAGGTAGTAAGGCTTGTACGAAGGGAACGCAATCGTGCAAGGGAGGTGTCTGGTCCAAGTGTGTGGACTGGAAGATCTGTGGCGAATTTGAAAAGTGTGAAGCCGAAAAATGTGTGCCTGACTGTCCGGCAACACAGTGCAAAGAGGGGGTCTTTGCATGTACAACGAAGCCCTCTGAGATTCCCGGTCAATACAAAGTCTGTACGAAAAATGCGCGGGGTTGTTTTGAGTTTGGGACCAAGATCAAAGATTGTCCTCGTCAACATTACTGTAACGAAGCCAAATGTGTTCAGGCAAAATGCCCCAAGGGTCAGACCGATTGCAAGGTGGATATCCAATCGGATCGCGCCCACTGTGGAAAGTGTGGAAACGTTTGTCTCTCTGGACAGGTTTGTTCTAACAATACGTGTGTGGTGTCTTGTGTTAAAGGTCAGACCAATTGCGGTGGCTCATGTGTCAATATTCAAAACGATCGAGCCAATTGTGGTAAATGTGCGAATGCCTGTAAGTCGGGTCAGGTATGCTCGAATGCGAAGTGTGTGGTGTCTTGTCCCAGCGGCCAAACCAACTGTGGTGGCTCTTGCGTTGATGTTCAAACCGATCGAGCGAACTGTGGAGTCTGTGGCAAGGTTTGTAACTCTGGTGTTATCACCCCACACAGTGTGGAAAGGCATGCAACGATACCTGTGCCTATTTTGGGAAGACTCCTGTTGCCAACAGCACTTGGTTCAACGCACAAAATACCCGCGCCAAATGCCAGGCGATTAGTCGGGCCTTTGGTCTGGGGAATGCGGTTAACCTTGGTTCTTATACCTACGCTTGTTCGGAAGATACCTGGAAGGCCAATCACCCCTCTGGATTGAATGGACCTATATACTGTTCCAGCAGCAGTCGTTGTCCTTCCAAACACAGAACCAGGATGGACCAACTCGGTCGAGGTTGCCGTGGTCCCGGAAATGCTCGTAAGTCCATTTGTCCCTGTCAGTAGAAACAATCGTGTCTAACACGGCCTTTTAGGAGGAACACACACTTTTTCGATGATACCTGTTTTGTCTGAGCAGATACTTCCAGCAGCAGAGCATTGTCACGGACTTTTTGGATCTTGTGAGAAAGAGGGCCATATTTTTGCGATTTTATGCAGCTTATACTCCCAGCCAGTTGGTTGAATCTTTCCAGAACGTCAGTCTTTTGAGGAGCATTCATCCTCAAGCTCTTGAGATGCTTGCTCAGCAAGCACGACAAGTGGAGTTTGAGGCAGGTGAGTTCATCATTCAAAAAGGTACGCTTGGCGATAGCATGTATCTCTTGCTCACTGGAAATGCACATGTGCGAGCGTCAGATCAGGGCTCACAGCAGCGAATGGTGCTGGAACTGACTCCAGGAAAAGTCTTTGGTGAGATGGCTTTACTGACAGGAGATGCTCGTACTGCCGATGTTGTTGCTGCAACCACATGTTTTTGTGTTGAGTTTCCAAAGCATATTGTGCTGGAGTTGATTCAACACTATCCTGAGATGGCACGTATCCTCTTTGAGATACTCAGTCGGCGTCTCAAGCGTACGAGTCAAATCCAACAGGTTAGCAAATATCTTATCGAAAAAGAGCTTGGTAAAGGTGGAATGGCTGTTGTATACGAAGCCATCGATCCGATTTTGGAGCGGACTGTAGCCCTTAAGATGCTTTCTCATGAGCTGGTTTGTGACAAGTCTTTTCTCGATGGTTTTCGGAACGAAGCACGACTCCTGGCCCAGCTTCGACATCCTCACATTGTTCAAGTTTATGACCTGGTAGAAGCCTTTGCGACCTACTTTATTGTGATGGAGTATGTGAAGGGCCAAGATCTTGGGGTATATCTCTCCAACCATGGGCCTCTTCCTTCAGAGCAGGTACGAGAGATCCTTTGCCAAGTTGCAAATGCGCTGTCCTATGCACATATCAATCAGATCGTTCATCGAGATATTAAACCTTCGAATATTTTGATGCTTGAAGATGGTACCGTAAAGCTGATGGACTTTGGTATTGCTGTAAGCACACGTCTTTCTGAAACAACAACAACATTTGCAGGAACGATTCACTATTCGGCACCCGAGCAAATCGCAGAGGGAGAGCTGGATGGGCGCACAGATATCTATGCTTTGGGAATATTGGCCTACAAACTTTTGACAGGGAAGACACCTTTTACAGGCTCTCTCAAAGATCTTGTTCAGCATCATATGAAAACTCCCACTCCATCGATTCATGAGGCTGTCTCTGGTGTGCCAGACGAGCTGGAACAATTCATCCAGAAGGCAACGGCCAAATATCCGCAACATCGATTTCAAAGCTGTGAGGAAATTCTTCAGTTCTTTGATGCATCGGGTGTTGAATCAAAGCTTCCTGAGACAGTAGCCCAAGCAAGGTCAACGATCTCATTGAAACCATTTCATCCCACTCCTGTTGTAGAGTCTTTTGTTCCTGTTCCACTCCATTCGCAGATCATACAGCTTCACTATACTCCTGAAGGAAAAGCTGCTGTTGAGGCATTTCTCCAAATCGTTCAACAGTATCCTTTCCATGCATCCAACGTGTCTCTGGAGATCTATCCTTGTAAGGGTTTGGTTCTTTCAGGACAATCCATTCAGGTCAAAGGAGAAGAATAAGACAACCTCGCCGCTTGCACCAAGAACCAAACGATGACGATGGAACGCCTACTTATGGAGTGAACACAGATGGCTGAAAAAACGATAGTTTTGTTCGATGTTATGGGAACCATCGTGCATGATCCTTTTTTTTGGGAGGTGCCCGAGTTTTTTGGGCTGCGTCTAGAGCAGTTGTTGGCGCAGAAACATCCGACAGCTTGGTGTGAGTTTGAGCACGGTCGTATGGATGAAGAGAGCTATGTGCGTCACTTTTTTAGTGACGGTCGCACCTTTGATTACGATGGGTTGCGAGAGGCGATACAGCGTGCTTATTACATCTTGGATGGTATGGAAGAGATCTTGAAGGAGTTGAAAGAGCAGGGTGTTGCGATGCATGCTCTTTCCAATTATCCGACGTGGTACAAGTGGATTGAAGAGAAGTTGAAGCTCTCACGTTTTCTAGAGTGGACCTTTGTGTCATGTTTGACAGGTTTTCGAAAACCTGCGCTCGACACCTATGAGCATGCTGTGAAGACTCTTAATGTCCCTGCCTCTCAATGTTTGTTTATCGATGATCGGGCTCAAAACTGCGAAGCTTCCGAGAAGGTTGGGATGTCGTCCATTCTATTTCGCGATGCGGCGCAGCTCCGGCAAAAATTACATGAGTGCGATCTTTTGTGATGAAGAGTATTCCTCGTAGCAACAAACGAATGGCCTCGAAAGGGCAGCCGGAGCCTCCGGTGGGAGGGATTCCTCCGCAGCGAAGTGCTGCTTGGTTTCGGGTAGTGATGCGGGTGTTGATGTTTCCTGTGATGTTTTTGGATCTTTTGGCTCAGTCTGTGATTCAGAAGCTCGCTCCTCCCCCCTATCGGATCAAGGGAGGTTGCCTCCAGCGCGGAAATTGCTGTCACTACATTCTGATGGAATGGGACCCGATCATGGACCGGTGGCCTTGGATCGGTGGCTTCTGGATGTGGTGGTATACTCAAATACATGGTTTTTACGTACACAGCTTTGATATGGAAGATATCGATGGCAGTGTTGCTCGTGTGATGGGATGCCGTCACCTTCAACGCGATGGTCGATGTGGCTCTTATCGGTTGCGTCCTGCGATTTGTCGCCAATGGCCTCGTATCGAGTATACGAGCAAACCCTACCTGCTCAAAGGATGTGGCTACAAGGCTGTACCCCGTTCCGCACAAGCTCACGACCTCGAACGAAAAATACGTGATGAAGCCCTCCAGAGAGTGCGAGAGAATTTGGGCCTGGCCTCTGAAAAGAACGAACAGACGGTTGTTGCCCAGGAAATGAAGAAGTTGACAGATCTTTCGGCATTACAGGACTCTGGAAGGAAAAAACAGACGGTTGTTGCCCAGGAGGAATCATCGGAAAGTGTCTTATCCAATGGTAAAAAAGAATAGGATGCTTTGGGTCCGTCCAAAAAGAAAGTCGTTGATTTGCGCTTCGATTCGCCGCCCTGGCAAGGCACTCCGACGAGAGAATAACTTGCTATTCCGAGGAGGTGGAACGCAGCCAGGGTAGA
Source organism: Myxococcales bacterium (assembly GCA_027005175.1). Classification (GTDB taxonomy): domain Bacteria; phylum Myxococcota_C; class UBA6777; order UBA6777; family UBA6777; genus M3003. Next base: position 1,014 of record JALTMC010000121.1, on the reverse strand, counting down.
TGAAGTGGAGATGCAAACGGTATAGGTTCTTTTTGGACGGACCCTTAAGCCTCTTGTGTGACGTGATATGACGCATGTAAGGTATACGTTTGTTTAGTGCATAATTAATTGTAAGTTATGCGCTGAAATCGTGGTATAAGGTTACTGCTGGAGTTCGCTGCGATACATCCTTGCTGACGGGGCGTTGCGACATACCCTTACTCATGGGGGGTGCTGCGACATGCCCCTGTTTTTTTCCAGCGTCGTTTTCTTCGGTATCATTGCAGATACTTGCTCGTGGGGGTGCTGCGACATGCCCCTGGTTGACTTTTATTCATTGGAGGAAGTGGCTTTGAGCGCCCGAATTCAAGATGTCTCTCTCTTGGAAGAAACAGAAAAACGCTATTTAAATTACGCTTTAAGTGTCATTACCAGTCGTGCGTTGCCCGACGTTCGTGATGGCCTAAAGCCTGTGCAGCGGCGTATATTGTATGCGATGTTTCATGATCTCAAGCTGCTACCGAGCAACAAGTTTCGCAAGTCTGCGACGGTTGTTGGCTCTGTGATGGGTAAGTATCATCCACACGGTGATCAGTCGATTTACGATGCGATGGTGCGGATGGCTCAAGAGTTTAGCCTGCGTCATCCTCTTGTGGATGGGTACGGTAACTTTGGTTCTGTCGATGGTGATAAAGCTGCTGCGATGAGATACTGCGTGACGGGTGATGCCGTGGTTCGGACACCTGATGGTTCTCATTGCATCCAGGACATGGTGAAAGCGAAGCCCAACACGACCACTGACATCGACAAAGAGGTGTTGGATCGAACAGGACATTCAGCGCATGTTTCCAAATTCTTTCATAGCGGTGACCACCCGACATTGCGTGTGAAAACGGATGTTGGCTTTGGGCTGACAGGTTCCGTGAACCATCCCATTCTTTGTTTGGTTGATGTTATGGGTGTTCCCATGTTGCTGTGGAAGCTCATGCAGGAGATCAAACCAGGTGATTGTGTTGCGATTGCAAGAAGCTATAC
>JALTMC010000120.1 GCA_027005175.1 Myxococcales bacterium | reverse complement strand
GATCGATACCACCCAACGCAACCAACGAACCATCGTATCAGGCCATCGGACATCGAAAGGTATGTTCGTCAAACGAACCGTCGGTCATAAAACAACAGAGAAGATCTTTCCATTTAAAGACTTTCAGGCCACAAGCAGTGATCTGTCGATGCCCATCCATCAAAAGCGATTTCGCTTAAAACGAAAAATGCTACAACTTCCCCAACAAAAGATTGTCAAGCAAAGGATCGATTACAAAGGCAAGGTCAAACGGAAATTTTTGGGCAAAAGCATGACAGCCATTGAGATGAAAGCCAAAGGACCTCGTGGCACAGCTCACCTACTCTTTACACCATCCGGTCGAATGTTACAGATGAAAGCTCGTATCTCCCTCTTTGGTAGCTTCAAGATCCGCTTACGCAAAGTCATAGGACTCCCCCTCTAAACAAGCTCCCTGTATCAAGATCCGCTTACGCAAAGTCATAGGCTTCCCCCCTCCAAACAGGTTCCTCGTAAAGCGAAAACCCCCCCAAAACGAAAGGGTACAGTTTTATGACTTGTCCAGATATACGACACGATCTGAGTACCACCTGTCCAATACCTGGACACTGAACCCCTCCCTCAAGAAACAAAACTCTTTCAACAAAGTCAACAAAGTTCCTAACCTGTTGAGAGAAAGCAACTTGACGCCCAATAGCCCAGCCCTCACAGATGTTGGCACCGAACTTGTTCATCAGGCTCCACGAATGTTCACAAATAGTGTGAACTCATCAACAGCTAGACAGTGGAGAATATGATGACAGAGTTATTGTTTCGAAAGGAAGTATATGAAATAGTTGGAGCAGCGATAGAGGTCCATAATGAAATGGGAGCGGGATTCTTGGAAGCAGTTTATCAGGAAGCGATGGAGATCGAACTACGTTCCAAACGTATCCCTTTTCATTCACAAATGCCTCTAGACCTGCAATACAAAGAGCAACCTTTAACCAAAAGGTATGTTGTTGACTTCCTCTGCTTCGACGCAATTGTTATCGAAATAAAAGCTCTCTATGCCCTTGGTGGCAATGAAGAGTCTCAACTTATCAACTACCTTAAAGCAACAGGACTTCGTCTCGGAGTCCTCATCAACTTTGGTTCTCCTCGACTGGAGTGGAAGCGACTGATTGTATAGCCACCCCTCTTTCTTCATTCGTGTCCCATTCGTGGAGCTATTTTTCCTTTATCTTCATTCGTGGAGCTATTTTCCCTTTATCTTCATTCGTGGAGCTATTTTCCCTTTATCTTCATTCGTGGAGCTATTTTCCCTTTATCTTCATTCGTGGAGCTATTCGTGTCATTCGTGGATCTTCTTTCTCCTCTATCTTCATTCGTGGATCTTCTTTTCCCTCTCCCACAGGTGACATAAAAAGAGCTTCACGATTTTTGACCCGGTCGCGTCCGGATTTCCCGATAACATTGTTGACAGATCTGATGGTGTGAGCGCATGGAGATACCTTTTCCACAGGTACGACATCTTTTTTGAAGCCGTCCACTGGTGAGAGTATGCCTGATGTATCGATTGAGAATATGTCGGTAGGTATCGGCATTTTGAGCATGGTTGAAGCGTTTGGGAAAGCGATAAGCCAACCAGCGATACAAGGTCAAACGTTGGACTTGCTCTTCTGCGCTACGCAAGACGCCATCATCCTCTGTGTTGTGCCGGAGGTAGCGGCGAATCAGAGATGGTGGGATAATCAACTCTTTGCCTGCGGAAAAGTCGGTTGCGATTTGTGCAAGCTCTTCGATTAAACGGCTCGCTCGCACAGAAACAGGAGCGCGAGCAAAGGTAAGTTTCGTGGTTAGGGGTTGGCCCATCAAGGGTTCATCCAGTCGCTCGGCAAGGATCTCCATCGCATCGGTGACCATGGGATAATACATGTCATTGGCAAACCAGGCTTCGCGCTTAAAATACGTGAGAATCTCACTTAAAGTTTCGTGTTGTAAAACGCCTGCGATCAGTTCGATATGCTCGGGTAATGGCATCACCGGACAGGGGCCAGTAAGGACAGGCAGATCCTCTTCAAGGGCGACCTGAATCCGTTCCAGGTCTGTCTCCACAAAGGCTCCCACAAAGCCTTGAGAGGTATGCCCATAACGTCCGGCACGCCCGGCGATTTGCTTAATTTCGGAGGCCGTGAGCAGACGCTCTACCCCTTGTGCGGTCTTCTCCAGGGTCCAAAATAAGACGGTTTTAATGGGCAAGTTTAATCCCATCCCAATCGCATCGGTTGCGACGAGGATGTCGGCCTTTCCTTCGCGAAATCGCCTTGCCTCAGAGCGTCGAACATCGGGGGACAATGCACCGTAGATCACAGCGGCTTGAAGCGTCGTCGATTCTTCAATTTCACGTTTGATACCCAAAACATCCCGACGAGAAAAACAGATAACTGCTGTGCCGGGCTCAAGTTTGTCGAGAGAGGCTATCTCCGGTAGCACTTCGAGGGGATTGAAGCGGGTAAACTCTCGCACTTCAAAGGGTTCATGAAGAGACTCTGCGATTTGACGCACCAGAGGTATGGCATCGGCGGAGCCAGTGAGGATCACTTTGTAGGCAGGAACCCCCAACAAAGCATTGACCCAGGCCCAGCCTCGCTGTGGATGAGTGAGCAGTTGAACTTCGTCGATGATGGCACAACCGATGGCTTTTTTTGTCTTAAGCATCTCGATGGTAGAGGACACAAACTTGGCCCCCTTGCGCACATCTCTCTCTTCCCCTGTCAGAAAAGAAGCCCGCACCTTCCGAGCCAACAGGTTCTTTTGTCCCTCCAACGCCAACAATCGAAGTGGAGCCAGATAGACGCCACTGTCAGCTTGAGCCAGTTCCTCAAAAGCTGCATACGTTTTTCCACTGTTGGTTGGACCACAAAAAAACAGGATTTGCCGTTTCATCGTACGAGCGGTTTTGAAAACACCAGCCACATCACTTTGCGGAGCGTACTGAATGCGGAAGTTCGACCGTTTTTGCCGTGAATCTTGAAGTTTCTCTATCTCCTGCTGACATACAACAAAAGAGTCTTCGAGCTGTTTGAGAATATCTTCCTTCTCTTCCAAGCCCCAGTAATTTTGGACCAAGCGATATGCGCTCCCATAATGCAAGGTCAACAAACGATCCAATGTCAGAAATGCCGTATCTTTTTCCGTGTCAGGGATATCATCAGGCAGATGTGTTTCAAGCCATGTACGCCAACTCTCTTCTTGTCGCTTCCAGCGTGGCTGAAAGTCCTCCTGAAAAAATTGTTCCACTGCATCTCTGTATTCTTGTTGCTCAACTCGGCGTTGGCAAACTGCCCGGTACTGTTCAAGCTTTGTGGTGAATCGGCTTGTAACATCGGGGAGAAGAGCCGCAACCTCTCGCTTCAGAGCACCATCGGCAGCCAGGCTCTCATGAATGGCTTGGTAATAACACCGCAAGATCTCTTCTGTCCGAGATGACTCGAAAAGAGTAGCAAGGACCTCTTCCGCAAGAGACAAAAAGTCAACCGTAGGCCAGAGTTCCTGAAGGATCTCAAGATAGCGTTCCCACTGTTGGGGGTCCAACCAAGGGCGCTGTTGCTTTCTTTGTGTTGCACACCATGAACATCGACACAGCGATAACTCCAAACGACCGGCTTGGATCTTTGCTTTGCTTTGTCGATGGCTCTCTAGTAGATTATGAAAAACGGACAGCTCCAAAGAATCGAGGGAGCAATCTTGTACAAACTCTTCCAACCGCTGGATATCATCCGGCGAGAGGTCTTCTTGTTGAAGAAGCTCCGTACGCAATGTAGACCAACGCTGTAATTTTTCTTCTTCCTCAGCTTCCTGTAAAGTTCGAGTATCGGTAGCTTGTTGTTTAAGGCGTAACTCTGCCACCTGGACAATGAGTTCTTCGATGTCGGGAAGAGAGTTCTCGTGAACAAACTGTGGCCCTTCTTCCTGGCCAGCAGGGGCAATCTGGTTTCGCAAAGGAACAAACCCCTGCTCCAGGGCAGACAACAAAGAGGACGCACCGATTTCAGCCAGACTTTGATACCATTGGACATTGTGTTCTAAGGTATCAACTTCAGGAAAAAGTAGGTCGTAAAGTTCTCGGGCCTGATCTGTCATTGCAAAACTCTGAAAAATGAGAAAGAATGGCAACACTCGATAACGATGTGTCAACAGTATGTTTGTGGAGATACTCTGTCAAGCACACATACTGCCGGAAACACCCGCTCGTCGAGAAAAAGATACGGTTCTCAACTACAAAGAATATGTGATTCTCATGAAATTGACCTTTTTGGGTGGCGCGGACGAGGTCGGCGCATCCTGTACACTGTTGGAGATAGCAGGGCGTCGTATCCTCGTGGATTGTGGGATACGAATGACGGCACGAGCCGGAGACACCATCCCTTGGTTGGCTCCGATCGCAGAAGGGGGTGGGCTTGACGCGATCATCCTGACCCATGCCCATATGGATCACATCGGAGCCTTACCTGTGATCCATCAGAGCTATCCACATCTTCCCATCTACATGACAGCCGCCTCTCTCACGCTGGGAACCATCTTGTTGATGGACTCCCTGAAGATCATGCAATCCGAAATGGAGCGAGAGGGAGAGATCCCACTGTACCCGCTGCCTGCCGTAGAGATGATGATCGGCTCATCACGACCTGTCGCTTTTGGAGAAAGCAAAGACATCCTCGACGGTGACGTTCGGATCACCTTCTACCCTGCTGGCCATATCATGGGTGCTGCCGCTGTCTTTATTGAAGGAGATGACGGCACTGTTATGATGAGCGGCGACATCTCTGTTGGCGACCAAAAAACAATTCCAGGAATGCTACTCCCTCCAGTCAAGCCCGATGTCATGGTCGCGGAGTCAACCTACGGTGGGAGGCTGCATGCCAGCCGTTCAGGAGAAGAGTACCGGTTGGTTCAACAGGTAGGTGAAGTCCTGGAACGTCGGGGCTCTGTCCTTTTCCCAGCCTTTGCTGTAGGACGCTCTCAAGAAGTGATTCTGATCCTCAGCCAAGCCATGGAACATAAGAAGATACCGCATGTTCCAATCTTTGTAGACGGGATGGTGCGAGCGGTATGTCAGGCTTATGCATCGTACCCTGAGTTAATGACCCCTTGGTTGCGAAAGAAAACAAAGAAGCGAGGTCATCCCTTCTTTTATCCAGGTGGTCCCGCACAAATCGTATCCGATCCACGAAAGCGAGACGCATGTACCCGCCTGCGGCCTTCTATCATTGTTGCGAGTTCAGGTATGCTCACAGGTGGTGCCAGTCCTATCTATGCACAAAAGCTAGCCTCCGATCCTGCCAGCTTTATCTCTATCACAGGATACCAAGATGAAGAATCTCCCGGTCGCCAAGTGCAAGAGGTTGCAAAAGCAGGGGGTGGGATGCTTCGACTTGGCTCAGAAAATGTCGTATTGGAATGTGGTGTGGGAACGTACGGCTTAAGTGCTCACGCAGATACCGCACAAATCGTGGGTATGGTGTCGGGATTGGAGCCTCGCGAAGTTGCGCTAGTCCACGGCGATCACGGCGCACGTGAAGCCCTGCGCAATGCATTGGGACACGCAGGAGTTCACAATGTCCACTTACCTACCATTGGATATGTGCTTGAGTACAAAGGGTCACGTCGGCAGCGCAAGCCCAAGCCACAAAAGCAACGATCCGAATGGCGACAAAGCCCCACCAGAACACTGCATTTTGACGATCTCGAACAGGTCGCTGAGACACTCCTAAGCAGGGATGGCGTTGGACGCCTCTATACAGTCCAAGAGATACTCCTTGGTTGGGGTGCTCCAGAAGCAGCCAACGATCCATCCGAACTTGAACGCATCTCCCGTTTTGTTGGTGCCAAAGCTTCTCCCTTTCGACGCGACAAGAAACGTCAGTTTCTCTATCGCATCAAGGTAGACAGTCGGAACCAACTTCTCACAGGTCCAGAATCCAAAGAGAAAGCACCCAAGCCAGAGACAGAAGGACCGATGGACCCGTTTAATGCATTGCAACGGGTGGATCAATATCTTGGTGAGGCCCAAGGATTATACAAACGCAGCACACAGATCCCAGAGCAAACCGTGGTGTTGTCATTTTACTTTCCCAAGCGTGCACGCCAGGAGCACAAGGAGGTGATCGAGCGCATCGCCCAGGAAACAGGGTGGACCGTGACGGTCCGAGAGTCACCACATCAAAATGCATTAATCGAAGCTGCCGAAAACAGCTTACCTGAAGGGTGGACCTTTCAAAAACGACCATCAATACATCTGTTGGATGAGTCTGTGTCCATCACACTGAGTACAGAACCAGCACACGACAAAGCCCAAGAAGCGATGGCAGCATTTACAGAGAAAACTGGATTTAAGCTTCGGTTTAAAGGCTACGATATCCCTCAACCAACAGACTCCCAAGACACCTCCTCAGCCGAGAGAGAACAGACCTCACAAGTCGATTCACAGGAACAACCGATCGCAACGGAGGGGCCCGTGGGATTTGACCTCTCACAGTATCCGCCAAGAACAGAGGCCGACCCCATGGAGATCAATCACACCTATCATGCCATTCGCCAGGCACTTCAGCATGTTCCTGCCTTTCATCAACCGCTGAAGGTCGGAAAAAAAGGCAACAACATTGAAGTGGCCTTTGTCTCCCCCTATGTTGGAGAGAAATATGCAGACCTGCTAGAGACGATGGCACAACATACAGGCTGGCCGATCCAGATAAGACAACGCGCAGACCAGCATCGTATCAAGGAATATGCAAAGCGGTGTGCACTCGAAACATGGGAGTTACAAAAAGAACCGGGCTTTCATCAAGAAACCCAAACCATCTCACTTCAGGTACGCCATCCTCCAACAGCAGAGGAGTTTCGAAAAATAGCGAGAGACTTTGAAGAAGCAACCGGCTTTAAACTCGCTCTCAAACTCAAGCGATAGGGATAAAACGAGGGAGCTTGAAGAAGCAACCGGCTTTAAACTCGCTCTCAAACTCAAGCGATAGGGATAAAACGAGGGAGCTTGAAGAAGCAACCGGCTTTAAACTCGCCCTCAAACTCAAGCGATAGGGATAAATATGGCCAGATTGGTAAATCGACGTGATCTCGATTTTATGTTGTATGAGTGGCTTCATGTGGAAGAACTCTGTAAACGACCTCACTTTGAGAGCCATGATCGCGAGACCTTTGATGTTACGATGGAGACATCCTATCGCATTGCCAGAGATTTTTTTGAGCCTCATGCCCACAAGCTGGACCAACACGAACCATCCTTTGATGGTCAAGAAGTCCATATCATTCCCGAGGTAAAAGAAGCGCTGGATGCTTACTACGAAGCGGGTCTGGCCCAAGCTCACTTTGACGAACAATGGGGGGGGATGCAGCTCCCCTGGACGATTACACAAGCTTGCATGGGTATGTTTATGGCTGCCAATGCCCCCACCGCAGCCTATGCCCATTTCACCGATGCCGATGCGGCCAAGGAATACGTCCGCCAACAAGGCGCGCCTATTGTTATCAAGGCCGACGGTCTGGCCGCCGGCAAGGGCGTGGT
>JALTMC010000119.1 GCA_027005175.1 Myxococcales bacterium | reverse complement strand
TCTTCTTGGACTCGCAGTTCACGCTGGAGCTGGCCTTCGATATTATACCCGACTCAAACACCTCTCCATCGGTTTGGAAATTCTCGCAGTGCTCCGCATCCCGATGCCCGAATTGGCATTTGGATTTGGTATCATGCCGACACTGATGTATACTTTCTGAGATCGCTTCATTTCTACCATCCGTTTTCATACTCCTCCCATAAAGGTACAAAACCATGAAACGAGCCTTGGGTTTTTGGTTGATTTTTGTATTGGGCTTCTCGCTCTCTTCCATGGGCTGTGAAAAGGTGAATGAGCGTCGCGCTCGTCGCATCACCAATCGCGCCGTTAAGCAAATCAAAGGAGATCAGTACCTCGCGGCACGTCGATTGCTCCGTGAGGCCCTTGTTCTGAACCCAAACGACGGCAACACACGCTATCTCTTGGGACGTGTCTATGAACATCTAGGACAACCCTCCGAAGCAGTACAAGAATATGAGCGCTCTGTTTTTCTCAACACCTCAGACTATCGACCTCATTTTAACCTCGGTGGTATTTACTTTAAGAGCAAACACTACAACAAGTCTGTGAAGCATTATGAGAAGGTCGTTGCTTTAAAGCCCGATCATCTGTACGCAACGTATCATCTGGGTTTGTCGCTCTACAAATTGCGAAAATACCAGCAAGCGGAGGCCATGTTCAACAAGGCGATCGCCCTGAAAAGCAAGTTTATTCAGGCTTACAACAGCTTGGCGAATACACTGTTGGACCAGGCGGAACAAGCACAACTTCAAACTGGAACAACCCAGGCTGCTCCTTACTATATGAAAGCAGTGAGTACAATACAGAGTGCCATTGCCAAAGGTATCGCGACACCTCAAAGCTACAATATCTTAGGACTGGCATACCAAAAACAAAAGAAGTTTGACCAAGCCGTAACGGCGTTTCGAAAGGCGATGAAAAAACTCTCAGAAGCCGCTCATAACTTAGGTGCGACCTATGATGTATGGCTGGAAGAGTTGTTGACCAAAGCCAAACAAGAAAAAGATACAACCAAACGACTGGAGATCATGAAAGAGGCCGACAAAAAACGCAGTCTGGCCATGGATGCCTTTAAAGAGTATCTCCAATTATCCCGTAGCAACCAGGCGATTCGACATCAGATTCGAACCAAAATTCACAAATTAAAAAAGATGGTGTTTGAGGATTCTTGGAAAGACCTGATCAATCCAAGAAAACGCCGTCGAAGACGACGACGACGACGACGCTAAACGTAACCCAGACCAATATGTTCCCTGTAGACACGAGAGGTTCACTCAGCAATCTGTATCGATCAAACAAATCCGGCCATACTCTCATTTCGAGAGCGTTGAGAAAGAGAAGAGGAGTACAACGTTGATGACCGGGCTGCGATGGTCAACATACTCTTTTGGGATCGTTGAGGAGGGGGGAGGCGAAGAGTGGGTGGGGGTCGTTGACTGGGCACGTTTCGTGGTGGCAGCTCTTCTCTCTACCCAGGATTCGGAGCTTACCGAAAAATACGCTTGATTCACTTGATCTTTGTCAATGTTGGTCTTGACAGAACCCGATCCTCTTCTCTTCTCTTCTTGTATTGTATTCTTTGTGTGGCAGAGTGGGATTCTTTGTTTCTGAGAAGATTGTGAAGGAGAGGAAGAGCGATGATTCGTATCAAAAAGATATTGTATCCGACAGATTTTTCGAAAGATGCCAAGCAGGCTTTGAATCATGCGATCTTTCTGGCGGAGCAGTTTGATGCAGAGTTGCATATGTTACATGTGGTGACGTTGCACAACGATGATCCATACAATGTCGCTTCTCATTTTGAGACTGTGGAAGAGATATACGAACGTGTGGCCGCTACAGCTGACTCCGAAATGAGTGCTTTGCTCGAACCCCATCGCAATGAGATGCTGCGAGTGGTTCAGGCTCATCGGAAAGAGTTGCATCCTGTTCCTGCGATTTTGGAGTACGCCGAATCCAATGACATCGATTTGATTGTGATGGGCACTCGTGGAAGGCGTGGTCTTGCTCGGGTATTTCAGGGGAGTGTGGCTGAAGAGACTGTGCGATTGGCGAAGTGTCCCGTTCTCACTCTTCAAGGGCAAACACAGGCCGATGAGACGCCCGTGGAAGCCTTTAATCAGATCCTGGTGCCCATTGATTTCTCAAAGTATGCAAGGGCTGCCTTAGCTTCGGCCTATGAACTTGCCCAAGTCTATCACGCCTCTCTCCAGTTGGTTCACGTGATAGAAAATCCTCTTGTTCCAGACTTCTATGTTCCACTGGTAGGAACTGTGACCGCTGATACGCTCAAGGAATTGGAAAGAGTCGCCTATGACTCCCTGGAGCTAATGATCTCGACTTATGGGGCTTCGGCTGGTGGAGATGTTCCGTATTCTTGCCATGTTGTGATGGGTCGTTCAACCACAGAGATCGTTGAGTTTGCTGAGTCTCAAAAGAGCGATATGATCGTTCTCTCCACTCATGGCCTGACAGGTATGAAACGTGCTTTCTTTGGAAGCGTCGCAGAGCAAGTTATCCGCAGCGCAACATGTCCCGTCTTTACCTCCAAAGCTTTTGGGCGCTCCCTCTCAACAGAAGATTAAAGCATCCCTATGTGGGTTCGTTCAGATGGTGTGATCAGCCAGAGAGAAACCATGCAATACTTTTGGGCAGACACGCGGGTCTGCCCCTACCCAGAACCGGAACGATTATCGATATATAGGGGAGAACCTATGTGTTCGCCCTGAATTCGATCTGTTGCATTTCAGCACCTCTCTCATCCGATCGGTTTGAACGGACCCTATGTTGTTCGCTTGGGTTGTGGTGTGAGGATATCGAGGAATTTGCTGAGTTCCATGAGCAAGAACCCAATCGCTGAGAGTCCCAAGATCCAGTACCAGTCGTAACCTCGGAGTGGAACGGTCTTGAAGATCGACTGCAGAGGGGGCCAGTAAATAACCAGTAACTGCAGTCCTACGCTACTGACGACTGCGAGCAGTAACCACAGGTTTGTCAAAGGGTTGAGTCGGTCAAAGGGACGCAAGCTTCGTGCTCCAAAGACAGCAAACATCTCAAAGATGGTGAGCGTTGTGAAGGCTACGGTTCGGGCATGTGCAAGGTGGGTCGATACATAGTGACGAAACAAAAACCATGTGCCGAGCCCCATGGTTAATCCAAAAAGGCCGATCAGTAAGAGTGTTTTGGCTTGAAGCGGGTGAGCTTGGGGTGGGCGAGGTGGCCGCTTCATCACGTCGTGACTGGTGGGTTCGGCTGCTAAGGCTAAGGCTGGTAAACCATCGGTGACCAGATTCATTAACAAGAGCTGCAGTGGGAGCATGGGGAGCGGCAACTTTGTGACAACAGCAAGGAACACGGTGACAATCTCGCCAGCATTGCAACTGAGAAGATAACGTGTACTTTTTATCACCTTGTCGTAAATCCCACGACCTTCTTCAATGCCTCTCACAATGGTTGCGAAGTTGTCATCAACCAAAATGGCTTTGCTTACACTCTTTGCCACATCAGTCCCTGTGATTCCCATCGCGAGACCCACGTCTGCTTTTTTGAGTGCAGGGGCATCGTTGACTCCGTCCCCTGTCATCGCGACGATCTCGCCTTTTTCTTGGAGCAAAGTCACGATACGAAGCTTATGTTCAGGTAGGGCACGTGCGATAATTCGGAGGTTGTCAAGCTTTCCACGTAATGTCTCGTCATCCATCTCACCCAACTCTCGACCCGAGAGGACGAGATCGCCTTGCTCATAGAGTCCTATTTTTTGGGCAACAGCTTGGGCTGTTAGGATGTGATCTCCTGTGATGACGATGGTTCGAATTCCTGCGATACGTGTGGTCTCGATCGCGTCTTTCACTTCATCTCGTGCGGGGTCCAACATGCCAACGAGACCCAGAAAGACCAAGGATTGCTCGACATCATCCGCTTCTTGAACGTCGGCAGTGTCGAGAGGGCGATAGGCGATGGCCAGAACACGCAAAGCTTCGGAGGCCATTTGTTGTATGCTCTGCACGATGTTTTGCCGCGCTGTTTCTTGGAGCACAACAGCTTGACCATCCTGTTGGTGATGTGTGCAACGTTCAAGCAGTAGGTCCGGCGCACCTTTGGCATAAGCTTCGATCGAGCCGTCGGGAGTTTGGCACAGTACGCTCATCATCTTGCGTGATGAATCAAACGGGAAGTCTTTGAGGCGCTTGAATGTTTCAAAGTGCTCGTGAGGATAAGCCTTCAGACCCAACACGCGAAGAGAGCCCTCTGTGGGATCTCCTACGATGTGATAGCTTCCGTCTTGTTGTGTCAGCTGTGCATTGTTGCAGAGAAATCCCGCACGCAATAACTTCTCGATAGCATCGGTATCTGCTGTTAAATTGTTTTCTTTGAACTCCCCGGTTGGCTGGTATCCAACACCCGTCACATCCAGCCAACGTCCTTCGGTGTAGAGCTTGATCGCTGTCATCTGGTTTTTGGTTAAAGTTCCGGTTTTATCAGAGCAGATGACCGTCACACTTCCCAGCGCTTCGGCGGCAGGCAAACGTTTGATAATCATCTGTTTGCGAGCCAGTGCTTTGGTTCCCATCGAGAGGCCAATCGTAACAATCGCGGGCAAACTACTCGGAACAGCCGCAACGGCCAGGCTGAGGGCAAAAATCAACATGCCGACCGCATGTGTTGTCCAAGCGACTGCAACGGGTTTTTGCCAGAGGGTTACTGCAAAGACAATGACGATCGACACCAGCACGACGATCGCGATCTGACGTCCGATGCGATCCAAGTGGGTTTGCAGGGGGGTGCGTTGTTCTTCTGTTGATTCGAGGTGTTCCGCGATGTGACCCAGGGATGTCTTTCGTCCAGTGGCAACAATTAATGCCTGCCCCTGACCTTGGACTGCGGAGGTTCCCAGAAACATCATATTCTGTTGGTCGTTGAGCGGGGTGTTTGTATCGATGGCTTTTGTTGTTTTTTCGACAGGGAGACTTTCTCCCGTCAGGCTCGCTTCATCGATCTGTAGCTGCTCTGCTTTTAATATTCGAGCATCAGCAGGTATCATATCACCTGCTTCGATCTGGATAATGTCTCCTGGAACAAGCTTTGCTGCATCCAATATCATCCACTTACCGTCACGTCTGACTTTGGCCTGCGGAGCGGTTAGATCTTGCAACGCCTCAAGTGCCTTCTCTGCCCGGAACTCCTGGATGAATCCAAGGACTGCGCTAAGGATGACGATGCTGAACATCGCCATCCCGTCCAGATACTCTCCCAAAGCCAGACTGATGATCGTCGCTGCAACGAGTAATAGGATTAATACATCGGAGAACTGTGCTAGAAAGATTCGAAGGATACGGTTGTCTGTCTCTTTTTCGATCCGATTCGCGCCGTACACTTCACACCGATGGGTGGCTTCCGTGGATGGCAGACCCTCTTGGGTACATGCGAGTTCTTTGAGACAACGCTCTGTTTCCCAAGCGTGGTATGGCGGCAATGTCTCTTTGTTATCATGGGCTGGTATTGCCATCGAACTCAACCTCTTTGGCTTCGCTGTTTGGCAAGCAGTGGGGGGATGCTAAGGAATAGAATGGCTCCGATGATCAAGCCTGCTCCTGCGAGTTTGTAAGGACTGGGGTATGGTACTTGAAACACCAGAGTGAGAACAAAGCTCGCGACGACACCTGCCATAATACTTGAGGAGCGATTGACAGGTACGCAGAAGGTGTTCTCTTGTTTGCCAAGCAAGATCAGACCACCAAAGATGCCGGTACCTTGAGAGAAAAGGCCGATGAGTAAAACCCAGACAAAGGCATTTCCCAGGTTGGCTGGATGAAATCCAAGGGCCAGCTCTTGTGCAAATCCGTTTCCCCCCCACAGAGCGAACCCACCGATCACAAGGACACAGGCAGGGGCAGCGATCAGTTGTTCTTCTGCAAAGTAGCGAAGTTTCGCCTCTGGATCATCTGTTTTGGCGAAGTAACTCATCAACCGTAAACGCACAAAATAAGAGGCGAGATAGATCCCGATGTCGATAGCCGCGACCAGGGTAATTCCAGTGGTGCCACTTTCTGCAAAAGCAACAACAAGAGCAGCCAGGCTGAGACTCATTCCTGCCCAGGAGAACCACTTGACCTTTCGTCCACTGAGTGAGTCTACGATGGGAGCAATCATCAAGACTCCACCGCGCATTAACAACATCGCAAAGACGATACTAATGCCTGCGAAGGAGTAAGCGAGTGTTGTTGTGGCGATAATGGCAGCTGTGCAGAGTCCTGAGAAAAACGGCCCGATGGAGGGGCGAGGTAGACTGAGTTTGCCAAGTTGAAAGCGGCTGGCATAGCGCCAAATCCCTGTGACCAAAAGGAAGAGAATCATTCCAACAGCCGAGACCATCAAGCTCCAAGGCAACATACGTGTTCCTGGGATCGCAGGGATGCCTGAGACATAACCTTTGGACAAGGATTTTACCAACGAGCTGTACGGGACATAACAGGCAAAATAGCCAAAGGCAAACCACCAAATAGAGACCGAAGCAAAGCGATGAGACAATGTTTTTTCCTTTCCAGTCGAAATGCTATGATTGGATTCCAAGTACAGCTTATCAGAATTTCATCTCCAGGTATAACTTTGGAGTCATCGCAAGCTTTCTCTTTAGGAGAGTTTCCCCTTTTGAGAGTTGCAGCTTTGATTTTTGCTCTGTTACATTTGATCCAAATCAAATGTGGAGTTGATACATTCAAAGGTGATTCTCTAGGATTCTTTTAGACTCGCTGTGGACAGAACAATAACGCTTGGATGAACAAGCCGATGGAAGCTAGGGGTATTGTGATGGGTAAGTCTGTTTTTGCGACAATGGATGGTAACGAAGCTGCTGCAACGATCGCCTACCAGCTGAACGAAGTGATTGCGATTTATCCGATTACGCCAGCATCTGCCATGGGCGAGTTGGCCGATGCTTGGGCTGCACAAGGTCGGCTCAATGCATGGGGAGAAGTGCCGAAAGTTCGAGAGTTACAAAGTGAAGGTGGTGCCGCCGGAGCCGTGCATGGCTCGTTGCAAGCAGGTGCTTTGACTACGACATTTACTGCCAGTCAAGGCCTACTGTTGATGTATCCCAATATGTTCAAAATTGCCGGTGAACTCACCAGCGCGGTGTTTCATATCGCGGCTCGCTCTGTAGCCACACATGCCTTGTCGATCTTTGGAGACCACAGCGACGTGATGGCTGTGCGCTCCAGCGGGTGGGGGATGCTGTTTGCCTCCTCCGTCCAGGAAGCCATGGATTTTGCGTTGTTGGCCCAAGCCATCTCACTGAAAACTCGTATCCCCTTTCTCAACATTATGGACGGCTTCCGAACATCACATGAGATCAACAAAGTGGAACTCATCCCTGATGATGTGATTTATGCTTTGATCAACCCCGAGGATATGCAGGCTCATCGAGAGCGTGCGCTCACACCCGATCGCGCCAAAATTCGAGGAACAGCCCAAAATCCAGACGTCTTTTTTCAAAGTCGAGAGGCTTGTAACTCATTTTATGC
>JALTMC010000118.1:6511-7562 GCA_027005175.1 Myxococcales bacterium | reverse complement strand
CTGGTGACCGCCACCCTTTATCTGAGCATCGAGGGGTCGTCACCGCCCCCCCTCCCTTATCTGATCATCGAGGGATAGCACTTGAGGAGTGTTGTTTGCTGTGGTATATGTGTTTTGCTGTGAAACTGAATGATCTTTCATCGGTGTCATCATAAGATTCAAAGCCTACAGAAAACCCGATAACAAGGAAAGAATAGGGCAGAGCCTTGTCCCATGGTACAACACTTGGACGCTATACACTGATCGAGCAACTTGCTGTAGGCGGGATGGCAGAGATTTGGCTGGCCCATATGGCAGGACCCGAAGGATTTGAAAAGCTCCTTGTTATCAAAAAAATATTGCCCCATCTGTCCAAGCGCAACAATTTCCTCAAGATGTTTCTCAATGAGGCACGACTCGCGGCCCAGCTCAACCACCCCAACATCGTCCAGCTCTATGATTTGGGCAAAGTGGAAGACACATATTTCATCGCGATGGAGTATATTTTTGGGCGTGACCTCTCTGAGATTGGTTACAAATCCCAGCAGAAGCAGCTCCCCATTCCGATAGAGTATTCGACCAAGATCATCTCCCAGGTGTGTGAAGGTCTGTATTATGCACACACCAAGAATGACCCTCTCGGGAAGCCCCTCAATATCGTTCATCGCGATGTCTCGCCTCACAATGTGTTGGTATCGTTTGCTGGCAGTGTTAAGATTCTGGACTTTGGAATTGCCAAAGCCGCCAACCAGTACGACCAGACCCAACAAGGCATCTTGAAAGGCAAAGTCTCTTATATGTCACCCGAACAGATCTGGGGAGAGTCGATCGATGCTCGCTCTGATCTGTTTGGACTTGGGGCTGTTTTTTATGAATTAGTCACAGGATCACGCCTCTTTACAGGCGACAATGATATGGCAATCCTGCGAAAGATCACGGAAGATGAGATCAAACCTCCTTCCCAGTTGAACCCCGACGTACCACCGGATCTGGAGGCTATCATCCTCCGAATCCTGGACAAAAACCCCGAGACCCGCTACCCCAACGCCTGGGAATTGCAACAAGAACTCCA